>NZ_DAIOEU010000031.1:0-55857 GCF_036746095.1 Dyella sp. | reverse complement strand
ACGAAAGCCGTGCGTGCGGGCGCGCTTGAGCTTGCTGGGCTGGAAGGTCCGCTTCATGGCTTCCTCCTAATAGTGAATGGGTGAAAAAGATCACGGAGTATGCGGAAGCAGACCGGTCCGTGTCAAATGCGGCCGTGGCAACAAGTTGTGGATATCCATGTGGATAGTTGCCGGGTTGGTGCTGGTAGACTTCCCGGTCCACCCTGCGCGAAAGCGCCCCTGCTGCGGTTGAAAGCATCCATGAGTGATCTGTGGCGGCGCTGTCTCGAGCGTCTTGAAGCTGAATTGAGCGCGGAGGACTTGCACACCTGGCTGATGCCGCTGCAGGCACGTGAAGATGTGGATGGATTGCAGCTTTACGCCCCCAATTCCTACACGTTGGACGTTGTTCGCGACCGTTATTTGTCTCGAATCGAGGCTGTGGTGAGCTTGCTCAACGGGCAGAGCCTGCTGGTTCGCCTGGAAGTAGGCTCCAGTGCCGTAGCGGCGGTGAACGGCCGCCATTCGAGCGCGGTGAAGCCGTCGCCATCAGCTGCCGTGGCCGAGGCCACGCCGGTGAATTTTCACCATAACCTGGATCCGCATTACACCTTCGAGACCTTCGTCGAGGGCAAGTCCAACCAGCTGGGCAAGGCCGCGGCGATGCAGGTGGCCCAGAATCCCGGGCGTGCCTACAACCCGCTGCTTTTGTACGGCGGCACCGGCTTGGGCAAAACGCACTTGATGCACGCCGCTGGCAACCTGATGCGCGAGCACAATCCGGGCTTCAAGGTGTTGTACCTGCGCTCGGAGCAATTCGTGGGCTCGATGATCGAGGCGCTACGCACCAAGAGCATGGACGAGTTCAAGCGCCGCTTCCGTTCGGTGGATGCGTTGCTGATCGACGACATCCAGTTCTTCGCCGGCAAGGACACCACGCAGGAGGAGTTTTTCCACACCTTCAACGCGCTGTTCGAGTCCAAGCAGCAAATCATCCTGACCTGCGACCGTTATCCCAAAGAAGTTGACAAGCTCGAGCCGCGCTTGAAGTCGCGCCTGGGCTGGGGACTATCGGTGGCAATCGAGCCGCCGGATTTTGAAACGCGCGCGGCGATTCTGTTGGCGAAAGCGCACGACAAGAGCGTGAAAGTGAGCGAGGACGTGGCGATGCTGCTGGCTAAGCGCATCCGCTCAAATGTTCGCGACCTGGAAGGGGCGCTCAATACGCTCGCGGCCCGCGCCAATTTCTATGGGCGGCCGATCACCACCGACTTTGCGGAAGAAACACTGCGCGACCTGCTTGCCACCCATGCGCAAGCGGTAACGGTACCGAACATCCAGAAGATCGTTGCGGAGTATTTCGGCGTGCGCCTGCAGGACCTGCTTTCCAAACGGCGCGTGCGTTCGCTCGCGCGGCCGCGGCAGATTGCAATGGCGCTGTCCAAGGAGTTGACCGAGCACAGCCTGCCGGAGATCGGCGAGGCCTTCGGTGGCCGTGATCACACCACGGTGCTGCATGCCTGCCGCACTATCCGCAAGCTATGCGAGACCGATACGCGCATGCGGCAGGACTGGGAGCAGCTTATCCGCACTCTCACCGGCTGATGCTTGAACAAGCGCTTGAAAACCGGGCGCATATCCTGTGGATAATATGAAGACGCTTTGATGCAGCAAACTTATCCACTGACGATGCACAAGCCGCGAGAGCTTCAAGGCACAGGGAAATTTTTTTCAAGCTATTGTTTGTAAAGGGTAATTCCCGGTTTTCAAGTTATCCACCGCCTCAGCTGCAACCACTACTCTTCTTTTAAAAACAGAACTGCAGGATAGGGAAAGCACAAACATGCAATTCAGCATCCAACGAGAAGCTCTGCTTAAACCCTTGCAGCAGGTTGTCGGTGTGGTGGAGCGTCGCCAGACGTTGCCGGTACTCGCCAATCTTCTGGTCAAAGTCGGCAACGGCAAATTGTCTTTCACCGGCACTGATCTCGAGGTCGAGATGGTCGCCGCCACTGACGCTGAGAAGCTGGTGGACGGTGAAACCACGATCCCCGCGCGCAAGTTGTTCGATATCGTTCGCGCACTGCCGGATGGGGCGAGGATCGAGCTGAAACAAAACGGCGATCGCGTTGCGTTGAACGCGGGACGAAGCCGGTTCACCTTGGCCACTTTGCCGGCCACCGAATTTCCGACCGTCGACGAAATCGAGTTGGTGGAAAGGGTGAGCCTGCCTGAAGAAGTCCTGCGCGACTTGATGGAACGCACGGCCTTTGCCATGGCAAACCAGGATGTCCGGTATTACCTCAACGGCATGTTGCTCGATCTGCAGGAACACGCGCTTCGTTGCGTGGCCACCGATGGCCATCGCCTTGCGTTGAAGGAAACGCATCTGGAGAGCAAGGTTTCGTCGCGTCGCCAGATCATCATTCCGCGCAAAGGGGTCAACGAGCTAGTGGGTTTGCTCGAATCAGGCGACGGTTCCGTGGAGCTCGAATTTGGCCGCAATCACCTTCGCGTACGCCGGGGCGAGGTCGTGTTTACCTCGAAGTTGATCGATGGTCGTTTCCCTGATTACGAGGCCGTCATTCCACTGGGTGCGGATAAGCGGGCGACGCTTGATCGCGAAGTGCTACGCGGCGCTTTGCAACGGGCGGCCATTCTTTCGAACGAAAAGTACCGGGGTGTGAAGCTGGAGTTCTCTCTGGGCAAGTTGCGTATCGTGGCGCATAACCCCGAACAGGAAGAAGCGGTGGAGGAAGTGGAAGCCGAAACCGGCGTGTCTGATCTCACCGTGGGTTTCAACGTCGGTTATCTGCTTGACGCGCTGGGTGCGTTGCGCGGTGAGAAGGCGCGGTTGAGTCTGCGTGACGCACAGTCCAGCTGCCTGGTGGAAGAGGACGAAAATGAGCAGTCACGGCACGTGATCATGCCGCTTCGCCTCTGACGCTCGGTTTCATGTTCGAATACAGGCGGTCATTGCCATCACGACGCCGGAGTTCACAGCTCCGGCGTTTTCGTGTGGGTGCCAACCATTCATGAGACTCGAACGTTTGCATTTGCAGAGGATGCGTTGTATTGGCGATCTCAGCCTCGACTTGGCACCTGGATTCAACGTTTTGGTCGGTGCAAACGGCGCCGGCAAGACCTCCGTGCTGGAGGCGGCCTTTCTGCTTTCGCATGGGCGCTCGTTTCGCGCCGGAGCGCGGGAAGCGCTGGTTCAGCGCGGCTCGTCCGGCCTAAGCATTTTTTCCAGCGTGCGGCGCGACGATGGTGTCGTGCATCGTCTCGGTTTGGGACGCGAAGGTGTTCGTTGGGAAGCCCGCCTCGATGGGCAGGATGTTTCTCTCGGTGAGCTGATTCGTGAGTGTGCCGTTGTGTGCTTTGAACCCGGCTCCCACGCGTTGATTGCTGGGGGAGCTGAAGAGCGGCGCCGCTTCCTCGATTGGGGCGTGTTCCACGTGGAACACGAGTTCTTGGGCATCTGGCGGCGGTACCAACGGGCGCTAAAGCAACGCAACAGCTTGCTCCGTCGAAGTGGCGTGCTCGATGAGGGCCTGATGGCCCCGTGGGAGCAAGAGCTTGGTCGGACGGCGCTCCTCATTGATCAGTGGCGCAAAGCCTATCTGGACGCCTTTGTTCCCTTCCTTAAAAAACAGGCAACGGTGCTCCTACCCGAATTGGGAACCATCGAGCTTCGACATCGCCGAGGCTGGCCGGAGGGTGAAGATCTGGCGGAAGTGTTGGCTGCTCAACGCCAAAAGGATCAGGGCAGGGGGCACACCAGTTCGGGCGCACATCGGGCAGATTGGTCGGTATCTTTCGAGCGGGCGCCACAGCGGGAACATCTTTCTCGTGGCCAGGAGAAGCTGACGGCGCTGGTCTGCGTGCTCGCTCAGGCGTGGCTCGACGCTCAGCATCGCGGGGAATGGCCCATCGTATGCCTGGACGATCTCGCTTCAGAACTGGATCAGGCGCACCAGGCGGCCGTTGTCGACAGCCTGCGGGACACGCTGGCGCAGGTATTTATCTCCGGGACCGAGCTCCCTCAAGTACTGGCAGCCCAGCCTATGCAAATGTTCCACGTGGAACAAGGGCAATTGGCGTCCCTGTTATAATCGATCGGTTGCATCCAGCCCGGCCACTTTGGCGCCACACCGGGCGGATTACTGGCGTCGGAATATGGTTACTGCATGAACGCATCTTACGATTCGAACAGCATCAAGGTACTCAAAGGCCTCGAAGCGGTGCGCAAGCGCCCAGGTATGTACATCGGCGATACCGATGACGGCACCGGCCTCCACCACATGGTGTTCGAAGTTGTCGATAACTCCATCGACGAAGCGTTAGCCGGCTATTGCGACCACGTCATCGTGACCATCCATGAGAATGACTCGGTCAGCGTGCAAGACAATGGCCGCGGCATTCCGGTCGACATGCATCCGGAGGAGGGCCGTTCCACCGCCGAAGTGGTGATGACCGTGCTGCACGCTGGTGGCAAGTTCGACGCGAACTCCTACAAGGTCTCGGGCGGCCTGCACGGCGTAGGTGTGTCGGTAGTGAATGCGCTGAGCGACCACCTGTGGCTGACCATCTATCGCGACGGCCACGAATACCATCAGGAATACAGCCTGGGCGAACCCCTGTATCCGGTGAAGCAAGTAGGGCCTTCAGAACGGCGCGGCACCACCGTACGCTTTCTGCCGAGCCCGCAAACCTTCTCCAATATCGAATTTCACTACGAAATACTTGCCAAGCGCCTGCGCGAACTGGCTTTCCTGAATTCCGGTGTCACCATTGATCTGCGCGACGAGCGCGGGGAAGGGCGCCACGATACGTTTGCCTACGAAGGCGGCATCAAATCATTCGTGCAACATCTGGCGCAGCTGAAGACCGCGCTCCACCCCAATGTCATCAGCCTGAGCGCACAGCAGGACGCCATCACGGTCGATCTGGCGATGCAATGGACCGACTCCTACCAGGAGACGATGTTCTGCTTCACCAACAATATCCCGCAGCGTGATGGCGGCACTCATCTCACCGGGTTCCGCGCCGCACTGACGCGCGCGATCCAGGCCTATATCGAGAAAGAGGGACTGGCCAAGAACGCCAAGGTCACCCTGTCGGGCGACGACATGCGCGAAGGCCTTATCGCCGTGCTCTCCGTAAAGGTGCCGGACCCGAAATTCTCCTCGCAAACCAAGGACAAGCTGGTTTCGTCCGAGGTGAAAACCGTGGTGGAGCAGGTGGTCTACGAGAAGTTGGGTGAGTTCCTGCTCGAGCATCCGAACGAAGCCAAGGCAATCGCCGTCAAGGTGGTCGATGCGGCACGTGCTCGTGAGGCCGCCCGCAAGGCGCGTGAGATGACCCGCCGCAAGGGAGCCCTGGATATCGCCGGGCTGCCGGGCAAATTGGCCGATTGCCAGGAAAAGGATCCGTCGCTATGCGAACTGTTCCTGGTGGAGGGTGACTCTGCAGGCGGCTCGGCCAAGCAGGGGCGCAACCGCAAAACGCAGGCTGTGTTGCCGCTCAAAGGCAAGATTCTCAACGTCGAGAAGGCGCGCTTCGACAAAATGCTTTCTTCTGCCGAAGTCGGCACGCTGATCACTGCGTTGGGTACCGGCATCGGAAAAGAGGACTACAACCCCGACAAGCTGCGCTACCACCGCATCATCATCATGACCGACGCGGACGTGGATGGATCTCATATCCGCACGTTGCTGCTCACGTTCTTCTATCGCCAGATGCCGGACCTGATCGAGCGCGGCCACATCTATATCGGCTTGCCCCCGCTGTACAAGCTCAAGCAGGGCAAACAGGAGCTGTATCTGAAGGATGATGCAGCACTCAACGCGTACCTGATTTCAAGCGCGGTCGACAATGCTGGACTGCTCTGCACCCCGGATGCGCCGCCTGTCAGTGGCGAGGCGCTCGAAAAACTGCTGCGCGATTATCAAACCGCCCTGGATCAGATCGAACGCCTGGGCCATCGCTTCGACGCAAACGTGCTGACCGCGATGGTCGAGCATGAACCTATCCAGTCGGCCTACTGGGATGAAGCCGCCGCCATGCAAACCTGGCTGGATGGACTGGCCAAGAACCTTGCTTCCAGCGGACTGGGCAAGCCACGCTATCGCTTGTCGTTCCGCCCCGCCCATGACGATCAACCCGCAGCGATCGAGGTGGTGCGCGACCAACACGGCATCAATCACACCTGGCTGTTGCCGCAGCCATTCTTCGCCGGCTCGGAATTCCGCCCCATTCTGTCCATCAGCCAGCAACTGGCCGGGCTGATCCAGACCGACGCCGTCGTGCGTCGCGGGAATGCGTCACGCGGGGTTATCCGCTTCGCCGACGTGCGCACCTGGCTGCTGGAAGAGGCGAAGAAAGGGCGGACGATCCAGCGCTTCAAGGGTCTGGGTGAAATGAATCCGGAGCAGCTGTGGGAGACCACCGTCAATCCGGAAACGCGCCGCATGCTGCAGGTTGGCATTGAGGATGCCATTGCCGCCGACCAAATGTTCTCGATGTTGATGGGCGAGGCGGTGGAACCCCGCCGCGACTTCATCGAGGCCAATGCGCTGAAAGTCGCCAACCTCGATATCTGAACTTCTGCACGTGTGCCGCGCTGTTCGCGGCGCACGTCAGCACCCGCTGCTGCATTAGCGCGTTAGTACATTCCTACAGCCATACACACGTCCGTCACGGCGTTCGCCTGATCCTGGCCTGCACACTTGGGGCGGAATTGTGTCCGCAATGCGCCACCGTATGGCGACAATGGCATAACCGCTTGATTTTAAAGAGAGTTTAATGCGGCATTGCAGCTTGTTATCGATAGCAAGGTCAGGTTAATCTCAGTGATCCCCCGCACAGCTCGTGCGTGAAATCCGACTCCTTTCATTTTGAGGAACGCTATGAAACACGCTTCCCTGAAGATGCTGGCTGGCGCTGCGCTTGCGCTGATGTTGGCGAGCACTCCGGCGCTAGCGAGCGACAACTCGTCAGGCGATCAGCAGAAGGCGGCTCCGCAATATCCCAATGCGACGCGCAAAGAACCCAAGCTGGATCTGACGGACAAGAAAGAACAGGAAGCGCTCAACAAAGGACTCGATGCGGCGCAAGCCAACAACAAAGATCAAGCAACGCAGCTGCTGCAACCGCTGATCGACAACAGCAAAAGCAAGTATGTTCAAGCGATGGCATTGCAAGGCCTGGCTCGCGTCCATGCGATGAACAACGATCTGCCTGGTGCCATCGATCTGCTCAAGCGTTCGCTCGATAACGGCGTCCTGCCGAACGACGCCTACTTCCAGCTCGAATACGAACTGGCCACGTTCTATGTGCTCAACCAGCAATATCAGCCGGCGATCGATCAGGTAGAAAAGTGGCGCGCGGAAGGCAAGAAAGAAACGCCCGAATCTTACGCACTGGAAGGCGAGGCCTATTACCGCCTGCAGAAGTATCCGGAAGCAATTACCGCCATCAAGAAAGCGCAGTCGATGACGAATAAGCCGGATCCGCGCTGGAACCAGCTGCTGATGCTCGCGTACAACGACTCCGGTCAAAAAGACAAAGCGGCCGAGATTGCAAAGCAGGCTGCTGCAGCATCACCCACGGATCCCACCAGCTTCCACAACGCGCTGAGTCTGGATATCCAGATGCAGAAATACGATGACGCGTTAAAGCTAATGGAAGATGGCAGGTCGAAAGGTCTGCTCACCACGGAGAGCGACTATGTAACCCTCGCCAAGCTCTACATGAACAAGGCGCAGGACCAAAGCACGCAAGATCCGGGTCCACTTACGGACAAAGCCGTGCAAGTGCTGCAGGAAGGCATGACCAAGGGCGTCGTAAAGCCGAGTGCAGATAACTACCTGCTCATGGGCGACGCGCACATGATCGGCGGCGACGCGAATGCAGCGGCAGATGCTTATCAAAAGGCCATTCCACTAGCGAGCGACGGCGAACCGGCTTACAAGGCGGGCGTGGCACTCGTAACGCAGAACGAATTCAGCAAGGCCAAGCCGCTATTGCAACAAGCCATCAGCAAGGGCGTGAAGCACAAGGGCAAAGCCTATATGGCGCTTGCCCAAGCGAACATTGGTCTAAAGGATAAGGCTGCTGCTGCCGAAGCAGTGCTGGAAGCCGAGAAGGATCCGGAAACCAAAGCTCAAGCGCAAAAATGGTTAAAACAAGCCAACATTGGCGGTTGATAAAAAGCTACATGACGAAAGCGTTTAGCCAGCTAGATGGACGTCTAAAAAGATTGCCATCTTTTGCCTACACAAATGCTATACAAACGCCATGTGCTGTTGTACCGTTGGACTTTTCCCGCGTTGTCCAGTGGCAAATGTCATCCCTTTGGGACCGGACTTTTGCCGCCGAATGCTGCGACCACGACATTCCGATTACTAGCTCCTGATTGAAAGCGACAGATGGCCTCAAGTAACGAAGCAACCGGCACTAAGCCGTTCAGTTGGGGGCGCACATGGGCGCTGGCGGTAGCCATCGCGCTGCATGCGTTTGCTTTCCTGATACTGATCGCGCCGATGGCGCCCCCGAAAACGGCGGAAGTTCAGAAAGAAAAGATCGTGCAGGTGAACTTCATCGAACCGCCGCCGCCACCACCACCTCCGCCACCGCCGCCGCCGGAACCGCCGAAGCAGCCGCCGCCGAAGGTCATCAAGCAGGTGATCCCGCCGCCGACGCCGCCGCCACCTGCGCCGCCGCCGGCCGTGGAAGAACCGTCCACCAATCCGGCTCCGTCGCCACCGCCTGCGCCACCTGCGCCGCCGGCACCGCCTTCGGATATCAAGGCAGGCGTTGATCCCTCTTACAGGGACAAGCTGCAGCCGAAGTATCCCCCGCAGGCTATCCGCCAGCGGCACGAGGGTACGGTAGTCCTCGAGGTTGTCGTTGGCACCGACGGCAGTCCGAAGAGTGTTACGGTCAAGCAAAGCAGTGGTTTCCGCGAGCTTGATCGTGCAGCGATGGAATCGGTCCAGAAGGTCCGGTTCAATGCTGAGATAAAGAACGGTAAGCCGGTCGAATCGACGGTAGACATCCCGATCACCTTCAACCTTAACCAGCTGTAATCCCAATTACAGTTACAGTTCACGCCTGACTTCTTAAGGGTAGCGTTTATGTTCCAACAAACTCCTGCTTCCGATGCCGCCCCGGCTCTGGGTGGCAACGCCAACGCCATGGCCATGCAACAAATGGGTTTTGGCGATCTAATCCACAACGCCGATTTCCTAAGCTGGATCGTGCTCGTGGTGCTGGTGATAATGTCCTTCGGCTCCTGGTATTTCATCATCGCTAACGCGATTCGTAACTCGATGGTGCGTAGTCGTGCTGACCGTGTCATCAATGGCTTCTGGTCCAATAATTCGACACAAGATGCCATTCGAGAGTTGGAAGCCCAACCAAAGGGCGAACCCTTCTCGAAGATCGCGCTGGATGCAGCTTCGGCGGTTGCTCACCACCAGCAGGCGTCCGCCGGTGGTGGTCGTCTGGCCGAATCGCTGAGCCGTTCGGAATTTATTGACCGCGCTTTGCGCCAGGCCGTAGCTCGTGAAAGTCTGCGCTTGGAAGGCGGTATGACTTTGCTCGCTACGGTTGGATCTTCAGCTCCCTTTGTCGGTTTGCTTGGAACGGTGTGGGGTATTTACCATGCGCTAATCCGAGTCGGCGCGTCTGGGAATACGTCGATGGAGGCGGTAGCCGGGCCCGTGGGCGAAGCGCTGATCATGACTGCTTTTGGTTTGTTCACAGCTATTCCAGCGGTGCTTGCCTATAACTTTTTCACCCGTTCGAATCGCCTAACCTATGCAAGATTCGACGAATTCGCGCATGACCTGCATGATTTCTTTGCAACTGGCGCACGTGTCGAAGGCGTAGCCCCGAGTCAGAAGTGAGGAATTGACCCATGGCGATGAGCTCCGGAAACGAGTCCGGCTCGCCGATGTCGGAAATCAATGTCACGCCGCTGGTCGACGTGATGTTGGTGCTACTGATCATCTTCATGATCACTGCACCGCTGATGTCGCACCGGATTAAAGTGGATCTGCCGACGGCCAATCCGAAGACCACGGATACGCCACCGCAGACGCCACCGAGGGATCTGGCCATCAAGGATGATGGCTCCATGTATCTCGATGACGATCAGAATCCGATCACTGAGGCGGAGTTGAAAGCGAAATTCACGGTGTTCGCGTCGATGTCGCCGCAGCCTGAACTTCAAATCCGTGCCGCCAAGGACACGGAGTTCAAGCTCGTGCGCAAAGTGCTTGGCGATGCCAAGGACTCGGGCATGGTCCACGTCGGTTTCATGACGACCACCAGCAAGGAGTGATGTGCCATGGCATTTAGTATGGGTGGTGGCAAAGGCCCCATGGCTGACATCAACGTCACGCCGCTGGTCGACGTGATGCTGGTGCTGCTGATCATCTTCATGATCACGGCACCAATCATGACGCATAAGATCAAGATTGACTTGCCGCAGCCGAATCCAAACGTCATCCCGCCAAGCAACCCGCCGGAGCCGATCCGTCTGAAGATCGATCAATCGGGTGCGTTGTATTGGAATGACACGCCGGTAGATGAGCAGCAATTGAAGACGCAGATCGCGGTCATTGCGACCAAAGCGGAAGCGGATCAACCGGAAGTACAGATCGATGCGGCTGACCAGGTGCCTTATCAGGTGGTTGCTCGAGTACTTGCCGATGCCAAGAGCTACGGCTTGAACAAGATCGGCTTTACCGAGAGCGGACAGTAAGTAACAAGACACCGGTTGAATCGGAACAGTTCAACCGTGTTGTTCAGGCGTTACCCCGAGAACCCTCCGCGAAAGCGGAGGGTTCTTTTTCTATGGAAATAAAACGCAGAACGCAATGCGCGATATAGCCACCTTCGTGCAGTCGAGTTCTCTCCAAGCCCAAGCAAACAGCCGTCTAAACGGCCAAGCTTCAACGAAGAATTTGCAGATAATTGCGCACGGTATTGTTAAGACCTTCGTACAAGGCCTCGCCAATCAGCGCATGGCCGATGGACACTTCGGCCAATCCAGGAATAGCGGCACGCAACGTACCCAGGTTGGCTTGGCTAAGATCGTGTCCTGCGTTCACCGCCAAACCAGCCTGTTGCGCACGACGAGCTGTTTCAACGCATAACTCCAATTGCTCCCTTGCATCGCCCTCGGCAAAGGCATGCGCATAAGGACCGGTGTAGATTTCAACGCGCTGCACGCCGAGTGCCACGGCGTGTTCGAAACCTGTCGCGCCGGGATCGACGAACAAACTCACCCTGCAGCCCAATTCGCGCAGCTGATCGACGAATGGGCGCAAGCGTTCCGCATCCTGCGCAAGGTCGAAGCCATGGTCGGAGGTGATCTGTCCATCGCTATCCGGCACCAGCGTCACCTGGGCCGGGCGCACCTCGCGGGCGAGTGCGACCAGTCCTGGGTATTCGCCGCGCGGCTCCGCAAAGGGGTTGCCTTCGATGTTGTACTCGACGCGTCCCCGCAAGATGCCGGCAAGCAGTCGCACATCGTCGGGTCGCACATGCCGCAGGTCGGGGCGTGGATGTACCGTAATGCCGCCACAGCCGGCCTCGATGCAGGTCACCGCGGCGCGGGCGATATCGGGTTCATTGCCGCCGCGCGAATTCCGCAGCACGGCGATCTTGTTGAGATTGACGCTGAGCAGGGTCATGGAGGCCAAAGAAAAAATTCGTGGGCCGGACACAGTGCTCCGATCATGGGCCGTCGGCAAGTGTCCCATACCGGATGTCCCGCGCGTGCCCTCGCCAAGCCACGCTACCGACGTAGCCTTCTCCGACCAGCGCCGGGCGAAGCTGCCATTGCGCGGCGTCATCGCCATCCAGCCAAAGCAGGCGCGGCGCCGCAGGGGGAACTGCCAGTCGCAGTCGTTCCAGGCCAAACGCAATGCCGCGCCCCATGGCTTTGAGCACGGCTTCCTTGGCCGTCCAAAGCTGGAGAAAGCCTCGCTCTTGCTCCGATTTATCCAACGCCAACAAAGCGGCGGTTTCCTCTGGATGAAAAAAGCGCTCGGCAAGTTGCATCGCGCGTGGACGTGGACGGAGCTGCTCGATATCGACGCCAGGTGCACAACCACGCGCTACCGCGATGAGCGCCATATCCCCACTGTGCGACCAGTTGAACTGCAACGTACGATCAAATGGCTTCGCCAATTCCGGGCGGCCGTGTTCACTTTCGACCAGCACGACGGCATCCGCTGGTACACCTAGATAAAGCCCCAGCAGCGCACGCAATGGCGCGCGCCGTTGCGCGCGGTTATATCCAAGGCGCCACACATGAATCTGGTCTTCGCTCAACTCAGCCGCAATAGCGCTGACGTGAGAGCTTTGATTCGTCTGCATGCGCGCATGTGGCTGGAATGGGAATGGGGTGGATATACAAGCACAGTACCTCTCTCCTTTCGGAAAGAGGCGACGCGACCATCACTCAGCGAATCAGCCGCTCATCCACCAGGTTCTTCACCACCGCCGGATCGGCCAGCGTGGAGATATCACCCAATTGGTCAGGCTGGTTCTCGCCGATCTTGCGCAGGATGCGGCGCATGATCTTGCCTGAGCGCGTCTTCGGCAAACCTGGCGCCCATTGAATGTAATCCGGCGTGGCGATCGGCCCGATTTCCTTGCGCACCCAAGCCACCAATTCCTTGCGCAGCTCCTCACTGCCCTGTTCGCCGGCGACCAGCGTAATGTAAGCGTAGATGCCTTGGCCCTTGATCTCGTGCGGGCAACCTACTACCGCTGCCTCGGCCACCTTCGGGTGCGCCACCAGGGCGCTTTCAACCTCGGCGGTGCCGATACGATGGCCGGACACATTGATTACGTCGTCCACGCGGCCGGTAATCCAGTAGTAACCATCTTCGTCACGGCGCACGCCATCGCCGGTGAAATAGTTGCCGGGGTAGGCTTTGAAATAGGTATCGATAAAGCGCTGGTGATCGCCATACACCGTGCGCATCTGTCCCGGCCAGGAATCGGTAATCAGCAGATTGCCCTCGGCGGGACCTTCCTGCACCGTGCCGGAAGCATCCACCACGGCGGGTTTGATGCCGAAGAACGGCAGCGTGGCCGAACCGGGCTTGGTGTCGATCGCACCGGCCAGCGGCGTGATCAGGATGCCGCCGGTTTCCGTCTGCCACCAGGTATCCACGATCGGGCAGCGCTCATCGCCCACCACGCGGTGATACCACTCCCAAGCTTCCGGATTGATCGGCTCACCCACCGAGCCAAGCAAGCGCAAACTGGCGCGCGAGCATTTCTTCACCGGCGCTTCGCCCTCGCGCATCAGTGCGCGAATAGCCGTCGGCGCGGTGTAGAACAAGCTTACCTTGTGCTTGTCCACCACCTGCCAGAAGCGGCTGAAATCCGGATAGTTCGGCACGCCATCGAACATTACCGTCGTCGCACCGTTGGCCAGCGGTCCGTAGACCACATAGCTGTGCCCGGTGACCCAGCCCACATCGGCGGTACACCAGTAGACGTCATCCTCGCGCACGTCGAACACCAGCTCGTGCGTCAGGCTGGCGTACACCAGATAGCCGCCCGACGTGTGCAACACGCCCTTGGGCTTGCCGGTGGAGCCGGAGGTATACAAGATGAACAAGGGATGTTCCGCTTCCACCGGCTCGGCCGGACATTCAGCCGACTGTCCGTCCATCAATACGTGGTAATAGCGATCACGTGGCGACTGCATGGGTACCGCCGAACCTGTGCGGCGCACCACGATCACCGTTTCCACACTGTTCGTGCCGGGCCGCTCGAGCGCCGCATCGACGTTGGCCTTGAGCGGGATCTTTTTGCCGCCGCGCACGCCTTCGTCTGCGGTAATCACCATCTTCGCCGTGGAATCGGCGATGCGGCCGGCCAGGGAATCCGGCGAAAAACCACCGAACACCACCGAATGAATCGCACCGATGCGCGCACAAGCCAGCATGGCGACCGCCACCTCAGGAATCATCGGCATATAGATCGCGACGCGATCGCCTTTGGTGATACCCAGGTGCTTCAGCGTATTGGCGAACTTGCATACTTCCGCATGCAGCTCACGATAGGTGATGTGACGCGATTCGGAAGGATCGTCGCCTTCAAAGATGATCGCGGTCTTGTCACCGCGCATGGCCAGATGACGATCCAGACAATTGGCCGACACGTTGAGCTGCCCGTCGTCATACCAGCGGATGTGCAGGTTCTGCGGATCGAAGGAAACGTCGCGAATGCGCGTGGGCTTCTTTGACCAATCCAGCCTCTCGCCCATGCGGCCCCAGAAGCCATCGGGATCCTTGACGGACTCAGCATACAAGGTTTCGTAATCGGCTCTGCGAAGGCGCGCCTTGGCGGCAAAAGCGGGATCGACCGGATAAACCTTTGACATATCAGCCTCCTGCTCGCCGGTCTGCCGGGAGCGCACTCAGTGGGTAACCGCCTGGCACGAACGTGTCGTGTCAAGCGCCCGAGTGTAGCGTTTGGACGGCCGAACCGCCAAAGTTGCGGCGCACCATCGCGCTTGCGGGGGTTTATCCCGATGCTTATGAACGCAAGTCGGATCGAGCATGGCTTCCGGCCGTGCATTCGCTTCGATGCGTGCCTGCGCAAAGGCGAGTGCGGTGACGAAGGCGCCAGCGATGCCGGCGAACAGCCAGAGCGCCATGGCGCCGGGACCGTGCCGCGTAACACAAAGCACCCACGACGCCAGCGTCGCAAACAGCCATAACCAGCGCATCACAGGTTCCCCCTATCGCCATCCCTTCGAAAGCCGGGCCAGCGTACGCTCGCCAACGTGGCGGAATTGCGATCCGATCCGCGCCGCACACATGGCCTCCCCGTAAGATGGATCCTTCGAGCAGGACCAGGAAAAAAGGGACACGATGGCTGAGCCAAACCCATCCACATCTGGCCCGAAGCGGTCGCTGATGGCCTGGACGGACATTGTCGACTGGCTGGGCATCGGCCTGGACCACTGCAAGCCGATTCGTGTTTCGCTGCTGGTGCTGGCCTTCGCCACCATCGTCATTACCAACGTGGACCAGGCGACGGAGTTGTTCCTGATCGCGTTGTGGGTCGATCCGAGCGACACACGCTACGTCTTCTTGCTTGCCACCAGCGCATTGGCTGGCCTTGCCATCTGGCACGCGACCCACCATGCGTATCGCTTGACCTACCCGCGCTGGCCTGCGCTGCAGGATCCGCGTGCGGCCGCATTGCGGCGGTGGTTACCGCGGCTGCTGGCCATCGTTGTACCGCTGTTGGTGCTGTACGGCTATCTGCTGGCGCTGCGCACACCACATCCTGCCTGTACCGTACACGCGCAATGTATGCGGCGCGATCTGCGCAGCGCCGGGCTATTGGTTGTCGCGGCAGCGATGATCGTGTTTTTCATTGGCCGCCAACGCGTGTTGGAGAGTGCCGCCGAACGCACGGCCAAGGCGATCGAGCCGCGGGTAGCAACGATCAAAGCCTTGGGCACGCTGCCGCTGAGCATCTTCCTGGCTGCGCTGATCTTGAATGTGCTTATTACCGTGCTGGTGACGTTTCAGCCACGCCAATTCGATGGCATGGGATCGCTGGCCGTGGCGCTGATCTCAGCCAGCTTCTTCTGCATGAGCGGTGGCTTTCTCTGCATGCTGGCGGATCGCCACGGTGTGCCATTGCTTAGCCTGCTCATGGCACTGTCGTTGGTGTTGCACGCCTTGCATCTCAACGACAACCATCGCGTTCGCCAATACCCCGGCATGAGCACGCATCAGCAGCCGCAAGCGCCGCCTGCCGATCGGCGGCCCAGCTTCGAGGCGTATACCAAGGCGTGGTTGCAAAGCCGCTGCAACCCCCAGCGAACATGTCCTGTGATCCTGGTTTCCGCTGAAGGAGGCGGCCTGCGCAGCGCCGCGTGGACGGCGATGGTGTTGAGCGAATTCACCGCACGCGTCGATCAGATATGGCCGCCCCAGGGTGGCGAGCCAATGTTCGAGCGCTACCTGTTTGCGGGCAGTGGTGTTTCCGGTGGCAGCCTTGGCTTGGCTACCTATGTCGCGTCCTTACGGTTGGCGCCGGGCACGGGTGAAGCCGCACAATCGCGCAGCGAACACATTCTCGACCATGACTTCCTCGCGCCGGTGATGGCGAATGCGTGGTTTATCGACTTTACCCAGCGTTGGCTGCCAGGCGCATGGTTTGACGATCGCGGCCGCGCACTGACTCGAGCGTGGGAGCAGGCCGCGCAGGAACAAGGTATCGACGCGCTGGCACAATCATTCTCGCAGATGTATGAGGGCGCCCATGGCGAGGTCAGCACGACCACGCCCGCGCTATTTTTCAACAGCACCACGGTCGGACAAGGCTGGCGCTTCATCCAGCATCCGTTCCGGCCCTTTGCGCATAGCCCGTGGACGACGGCCTATGATGGCGCGCTATGGCAAGACCCGCGCATACCGCTCAGCGAGGTGGTGCTCAACAGCGCGCGCTTTACCTATTTGAGTCCCGCCGGCACGCTGCAGACGTCGGGCGGACGTGCATCGCTGTCGCCGGCGGCATTTCAGTTGGTAGACGGCGGTTACTTCGAGAATTCGGGCACCGCAACATTGCTGGAGGTCATGCGGCGCTTGCGTGCGATCGCGGCCTCTGTTGCGCAGCCGATCCGCGTCATCGTCTTGCATATCAGCAATGACCCCAGCTTGCATGATTTCGTCGAAGCGCACGATCCCAAGCATCCGCTGCTGCTCTATTCGCCAACCTGTCCGCGCACGTTGAGCCCCACAGAGCTGCACAGCTACGGCGAAGTTACCGCTCCGCTCGTTGCCCTGCTGGATACGCGCAATGCGCGCGGGGAGTTCGCCAGGTCGGCATTGCTGGCCTCATTGCAGACAAATGCGGCGGACCCTAACCGCGGCGACGTGTTATGGCACCTGCGACTTTGTCCCGGCAATTATCCGTTGCCGTTGGGCTGGACGATCTCCTCGCCGGTGTTCGATGAAATGCATCGCCAGCTGGAACAGAACTATCCCCTTGCAACCATGGGCACATGGTTGGCGCAACAGATCAAAGCCGCCACGCAACCTTAAGTGTCGCACCGGCTGAGATAGCCAGGGAGCATGATGGCGCGATGGCAGATCTTCCTCACGCATTCAAAGGCCGCGGCGCTGCGTCCAACCCGGAAGGACGCTTCGAAAGCATTCGCCATCACGCCGAAGATGACGGCTGGCAACACGCTGTGCTGGATGAAGAGCAACCGCGTCCGCGTACCGAAGTCACCGAAAAGCACGCGCGCAGCGTGATCACGCACAACGACTCGCCGGACATCGCCTTCAGTTCGGCGATAAACCCGTATCGTGGTTGCGAGCACGGATGCATTTATTGTTTTGCGCGGCCAAGCCATAGCTATCTGAACCTGTCACCGGGCCTCGATTTCGAAACCAAGCTGCGTGCGAAAAGCAATCTCGCAGAGGTGCTGCGCGCGGAGTTATCCAAGCCTCGCTACGTGCCGAGTCCGATCAATATCGGCAGCAATACCGATCCCTATCAGCCGATCGAAAAGACCTGGCGCATCACCCGCGCCGCATTGGAAGTACTGGCCGAATGCCACCATCCGTGCACCCTTGTCACCAAGAACGCACTGGTCGAACGCGATCTGGATATTCTTGCGCCGATGGCGCGCGAAGGACTGGTGCAGGTTTTCATTTCGGTCAATTCACTGGACAACCATCTGGCTGCCAAGCTCGAGCCGCGCGCAAGCGCACCGCATCGCCGCTTGAAAGCCATTCGCACGCTTGCCGAAGCGGGCGTGCCGGTTGGGGTATTGGTGGCGCCGATCATTCCGGCCTTGAACGACCGCGATATGGAAGCCGTGTTGGACCAGGCCGCTGCCGCCGGCGCCAGCTGCGCGGGTTATACCGTGCTGCGCTTGCCGTACGAGCTGAAGGCGTTGTTCCGCGAATGGTTGTCGCTGCATGCACCGCAGCGCGCAGAACATGTGATGAGCCTGGTGCAGCAGCTCAACGGCGGCAAGGATTACGACAGCAATTTCGCTACGCGCATGCGTGGTCAGGGTGTGTTTGCCGAGTTGTTGAAGCGGCGTTTTGAAGTGGCGTGTAGGCGCCATCATTTTGGGCGCGCGCGCGAGTTGCAGCTGTCTACGTCGCGGTTTGTGCCGCCGCGTAAGCTGTCGCCGCAGGGCGAGTTGTTTTGAGGGAAATGGGCTGCTTGCCATGTTGGGGTTCGGCTATGCCTCACCCCAACCAATATCGTGCATAGTGTGCGTTACTGGGGCGGCAAATATTTCTCGAACCAATTCAACGCCCGTTGCAATACATCGCGTTGGTTCGCCGGCTTGTTGAAGTGATGTCCTTCACCTGGATACACCACCAATGACGTCGGCACGCCAAGCGTGCGCAATGCGTGCCAGTATTCAAATGACTGCGGCGCCGGGCATTCCGCATCGCGCTCGCCCACCACGATCAGCGTCGGCGTCTTTACCTTCTTGATGAAATTGATCGCCGAACTCTTCGCATACACCGCCGGATCGTCGTACACGGATGCGCCGAAGAACGGAATCATCCACTGGTCGATCTCGTTCTGGCCGTAGTAACTCTGCCAGTTGGCAATACCGGCACCGGCCACTACGGCGCGGAAACGCTGGGTCTGCGTCGGCACGAACATGCTCATGAAACCGCCGTAGCTCCAGCCGGTCAGTCCCAGGCGATGGTCGTCGACCGGCACCTTTTTCTCCACCGCATCCACGCCCGCCAGCGTGTCGCGCAAATCGCCGTAGCCGAAATCCTTGCGATTGGCCTGGACGAATGCCTCGCCCTGTCCGTAACTGCCGCGCGGATTGGGCATGAATACAAAGTAGCCAAGGGTAGAGAACGGAATCGCGCTGTAACCGACTGACGGCCAAAGCGGCATCACTGCACCCGACGGACCGCCGTGAATATTGACGATCATCGGATAGCGCTTGCTGGGATCGTAGTTGGCCGGATACAGCAGCCAGCCTTGCACGTGGAAACCTTCGTTGTCCCACTCCACCGATTCGGCCTTGCCCCAGCTCGGCTTGAAATTCGCATTGATGGCGGTCACCGCAGCCGGCATGCCGTTGTCGATCGTGCCTGCATACACTTCCGGCGCCGCGGCGTACGACGATTGTGCAAAGGCGACTTGCCGATGATCGGCGGAGAACGAAAGCCCCAATATCGCGGTGCCGTCGCCCACGTATCCCGCCGTCGTAAACAATACGTGCTGCTGTTGCGCCTGATGGGCATCGATCGAATAATCGGCCAACTGTACGCTGCCGTTGCTGATCTGATTCACCAGCAGCGATTGCGGCGAACGCCAGCTAAACCACGACGGCGTGACATGGATGCCCGGCGTGAGATCGACCGGCGCACCGCCCGAGGCGGCAACGCCGTACAGATCACCGCCGGTAAAACCCTGGTCGCTCATCAGGCCGCCGATGAAAACGATGCGCGATCCATCCGGCGACCAGCGCGGCAGCGCGATCTGCAATCCATGCAGCGGGCCGCTCACCGTGTTCGGATCGACCAAAGCCGCGCGTGATGCATTCGGCTGCGCAGCCTGAACATAAAGCTGTGCAATCCACCAGTTGTTGTCACCCGGCGGTGGCGCCGCCACATAGGCGACGCGCGCGCTGTCCGGTGCCCAGGCAAACTCATAGACATGGCTGTTCGCCGGCGTGATTTCCTGCAACTGGCCACCCTGTGCCGGCACCGTGGCGATGCGCTGCACTTCGATGCCTTCCACACCGATCTCACCGATGGCGGGTTTGGCTGCCGCCAGTGCGCTTGCACGCCGCGTTGCACCCTGTACGTAAAGGAACGCCAGCGTTTTGCCGTCCGGCGACCAGCTCAGCGCATTCGCATAACCGTCGAGCGAGGCCAGGTGCACGGGCTTGGCCTGGGAGGAGACGTCGAGCACGTAGATATCCGGCTGCTTGTTGCCGCCCATGCCCGCACGGCTGCTGGCGCAATTGGAGAGAAACGCCAGATGGTGCGAGTCCGGCGCCCAGGCCAGGCCGCTCTCGCTGCATGCACCGGGCTTGGCTGCCAGGCCGATGCTGTGCGCATGCTTGCCGTCGGCATCAGCCAGCATGATGCCGGGCTTGTCCTGGGTTTCCACCACCCATGCCAGGTGTTGTCCATCCGGCGACAAGGCCACCTCGTGGATGGCGCGCACTTTGCCCAGCTCGGTGAGCAGGGCTTCGATGCGCGGATCGGTGGCGCCGCGCGTGTCGGCCAGTGCGACGGGCGCAAGAAATGCCGCCAGCAGCGGCAGCAGCAAACGAGAGGGCTTCAGCATGACAGTACATTCCCCAGACACGACAAAGCCCAACGCTAGCAGCTACCACCCGCCCTCCCCATGTGCATGAAGGCACTGCCACGGGTCCGGACCATGCATGTCACCGTCATCCCGTACAATCCGGCCCCATGAAAATCGCCTCATGGAACGTGAACTCGCTGAAGGTGCGCATTCCGCATCTCACCCAGTGGCTGTCTGATGCACGCCCCGACGTGGTGGCGCTGCAGGAAACCAAGCTGGAAGACGCCAAGTTTCCCGTCGACGAGCTCGCCGCCGCCGGCTACCAGGCCATCTATGCCGGGCAGAAAACCTATAACGGCGTGGCGATTCTTGCCCGCAACGACAAAGGTTTCCGGTTCGAGGACGTGCTCACCGACATTCCGGGCCTGGATGATCCGCAGCGGCGCATTCTTGCCACGACGGTTGGCGGCGTGCGCGTGGTCGATCTCTACGTCGTCAACGGCAAGGCCGTGGGCGACGAGAAATACACCTACAAGCTGCACTGGCTGGAGCGCGTGCGCGGCTTTCTGGCGGAAGAAATCAAGCGCCATCCGAAGCTGGTGGTGCTGGGTGATTTCAATATCGCACCCGACGACCGCGACGTATACGACCCGCTCGCCTGGGGCGAGGAGGTCCTGTGTTCCCCGCCCGAACGCGCGGCCCTGAAAGCCATGACAGACCTGGGCCTGCATGACAGCTTCCGGCTGTTTGAAGAGGCTGGCGGCCATTTCAGCTGGTGGGACTACCGGCAGGGGGCGTTCCGGCGCAACATGGGTCTGCGTATCGACTTGATCCTGCTTGGCGATGCCCTGAAATCCTCGGCCAGGGCTGCCACTATCGACCGCGAACCGCGGCGCTGGGAGCGGCCTTCCGACCACACGCCAGTCACGGTGGAACTGGATATTGAATGACGATGAGCGATACCAAGACCAACTGGCCCAGTTCGCTGGACGATAGCGAGCTGGACGAACTGGACGCCTACCTGCGCACGCACGCCCAGGAAGGCCAAGGCCATCTATTGCTCGACGGTGTGCACGGCTTGCTGAGTGCCTTGGCCGTCGGGCCGACCAAAGTGCTGCCCGATGAATGGCTGCCCGAAGTGCTGCACGAACCCTTCGCCGACGAAGAAGAAGGCAATCGCGTGCTCGCGCTGCTGGCCAAGCTCAATGATTCGATCAGTGCCGAACTAGACGTGGATGCCTACGAACCCATTCTCGGCGAATTGGATACCGAAGCCGGTCCTGCGCTGTCGGCGGCCGGCTGGTGCGAAGGCTTCAGCCGCGCCATCGACCTGCGTGCCGGTCTGTGGGAAAAGCGCTTGGCCGACGATCCATCGTTGATGGAAATTCTCGGTCCGGTGATGGCCTTGGCGGTAGACGAAGGCATCCTGAGTGCCGAAGCCGAATTCGAAAAACTCACCGAAGACGAATACGACGACTGCCTAGCGCAGCTGCCCGCCGTGCTGGCCGCCGTCAACCACTATTGGTACGAGCATCCCGCCACCGACGCAGAACTCGACACGCTGCACCACGCGACGGAAACCGGCGCCGACCATCAGCCGCCACCGCGGCACCGTAGCGGGCACTGGGTGCATTGACCGCGGCTTTCCCTCTTGCATGGAGAGGGAACGTGATTGGCGGCACCATGCACGAGGCTGTGCATATCGCGAAACAGTCCGTTCGCATCGACCAGTCTTGGGCTTGCGCGCCGGCACAACCATCATGTGCGCCAGATCCTTCTGACGGGAGCACAGCATGACCGAACGCCGCATTCTCCGCCGCATCCGCGGTACCGATACCTCCGACGGTGCAGGCGTGAAACTCAAGCGCATCATCGGCCAGCCGGGCCTGGACATGCTCGACCCTTTCCTGCTGCTGGACGAGTTCCGTTCCGATCAGGCCAACGACTACATCGCCGGTTTTCCGGAACATCCCCATCGCGGTTTCGAAACCGTCACCTACATGCTGGCCGGTCGCATGCAGCACGGCGACAACCACGGCAACCGCGGTGACCTGAAGCCCGGCAGCGTGCAATGGATGACCGCCGGCCGCGGCATCCTGCACTCGGAAATGCCGCAGCAGGAAAACGGTCTGATGTGGGGCTTCCAGCTGTGGGTGAACCTGCCGGCAAAGGACAAGATGACCGCGCCGCGCTATCAGGACATTGATCCGGAACACATTCCTGTTGTGACGCCGGCCGATGGAGTGACGCTCAAGGTCATTGCCGGCCATTTTGGTGACGCAACCGGTCCGGTGTCCGGAATTGTCACCGCGCCGGTGTACCTGGATATCGCCCTCGATGCTGGCGCCGGGATTGAGGTTCCGCTGCCGGAAGGCCACCACGCGTTCGCCTATGTGTTCGACGGCAGCGATGCCCAGGTGGCCGGCGAGGAGCTCTCCCGCAGCGAGCTGGCGGTGCTGTCCACGGGCGACAGTGTGCGGGTTGCCGGCCGCGAAGCCCCGGCCCGCGTGCTGTTGGTGGCTGGCCAACCGTTGCAGGAACCGGTCGCGCGCTATGGCCCGTTCGTGATGAACACGCCCGAGCAGATCCACGAGGCGATTGCCGATTTCCGCGCCGGCAAGTTCTAAGCCACAACCCGCGCTTCAGCCATGCCATGGCCCCGCCGATAGAGATATGGGCGGGGCCATGTGCGTTCGGTCACAGCCCTCACCAAAGTGGCCAGCTTGACGGGTCGACGGCATGGACGATGCATCAGGTTCCACGCCGAAAGCGTTAAGGATTCGCCGAGAAAAAAGGGTTGCGGAGCGAAAAAGTACGGCGTTAAATTAGAATTAATCCAGCGCTCAACATATGCCTGTACAATCTTGCTCCGTAAAGTTTTTAGAAACCGCAGTTAACTCGTTGTTTTACCAGACCATGACCGTCCTAACCTTCACCATCATCGTGGTTTTCGCACTCGCCGCCGTAGCGGTGAAGCGCGTGCCGGCGGGACAGGTCTACAGCCTCTACCGCAACGGCAGGCCGGTGCGCCTGCTGCAGCCTGGTACCCATGTCGTCCTGCCGCTGCTCGACCGCGTCGGCCATCGCATTGATCTTGGCGGCCGCGTAATGCGCTTCGATGCTTCCTTTGACGAAACCACGCCCGTGCAAGGCACCGTCTACTGGCAGGTACTGGAACCGGAACGCGCCGACGCCGTGATCGAAAGTGCCGACCAGCTCATCCGCAGCGGCGTGCTGCAGGCCCTGCAAACCGAGACGGACGCCGATCAGCAGCAACGCCGCGAAGTGGCTTGCCGCCTCAAGACCAACCTCAACCAGCAGCTGCGCGAGCGCGGCGTGATGGTCACCCGCGTGGAACTGGACGCCGCCGCGTAACAAACCGAATCTGGCCAGGTCGCCCAAGAAGCACCGGCTCAGGGGAATCTGAAAGACTCGACCCGCTGCGGCGGGTCTTCTTTTGGCCGAAATTCACAGGGATACTGCGCGGCCTTGCCGCGCCCGAGGAATCGCGATGACCGACCGCTCCGCCCTGCAAACCCAGCTCGAACAGGGCATTGCCGCGCTCGGCTTCACCTTGCCGGGGCAAGCCGTGCCGCGCCTGCTCGACTATCTGGCCCTGCTGGAACGCTGGAACGCGACCTACAACCTTACGGCTATTCGCCAGCCCGCGGAAATGGTGACCCGGCATCTGCTCGATTCGCTGGCGATCCTGCCCTACGTGCAGGGCGACACGCTTGCCGACCTCGGTACAGGTCCCGGCCTGCCTGGCATTCCGCTGGCCATCGCCGCACCGGGTCGGCAGGTATTGCTGGTGGATTCCAACGGCAAGAAGGTGCGCTTCCTGCGCGAGGCCATCCGCTCCCTGAAACTGGAAGGCGTGCGCGCACTGCAATCGCGGGTGGAGGATGTGGAAGGCCATTTCGACTGCATCACCGCACGCGCCTTCGCCAGCCTGGCGGATATGTTGGCGTGGGGTGGTCATCTGCTGACCCCCGGCGGCGTTTGGCTGGCGATGAAGGGCAAGACGCCGGAGGAGGAGTTTGCCGGCGTCCCGTCCGTCTTTGCCGTGCGGGGTATCCACGCGCTGGCGGTGCCTGGACTGGGCGCGGCAGAGCGCCACCTGGTCGTGCTACAGCACGCAAAGGCCTGAATACATCAGGCTTTGCCGCCCCCTTCCTGCTAATCTACCCCTCCTTTCGCACACGCCTCGGTACCGGACAAAACATGGCCCGTATCATCGCTGTCGCCAACCAGAAAGGTGGCGTCGGCAAAACCACTACCGCTGTCAATCTCGCCGCAGCGCTCGCTGCGGCGAAGCGCAAAGTGCTGCTGATCGATCTCGATCCGCAGGGCAATGCGACCATGGCATCCGGCGTGGACAAGCACGAAGCCTCGCCCAGCGGCTGCGAAGTGCTGCTGGCCGAAGCGCCGATCGATACCGCCATCGTCACCACCGAAGCGCATTACGACCTGCTGCCGGGCAACGGCGATCTCACCGCCGCCGAACTGAAGCTGATGGATGCGCTGGCGCGCGAGAACCGTTTGAAGGAACAGCTGGCGAAAATCGGCGGCAAATACGACATCATCCTGATCGACTGCCCGCCCACGCTGCACCTGCTCACCGTCAATGCCCTGACCGCGGCGAACAGCCTGCTGATTCCGGTGCAGTGCGAATACTTCGCGCTGGAAGGTCTTTCCAGCCTGCTCGACACGGTCAAGGCCGTGCGCCAGCGCCTGAATCCGCAGCTGGAGATCGAAGGCCTGCTGCGCACCATGTACGACGTGCGCAACAACCTCGGCAACGAAGTTTCCGCGCAGCTCACCCAGCATTTCGGCGACAAGGTGCTGCGCTCGATCATTCCGCGCAACGTGCGCCTCGCCGAAGCGCCCAGCCACGGCCAACCGATCCATCTCTACGATCGCAGCTCGCGTGGTGCGATTGCCTACATTGGCCTCGCCGGCGAAATCATCCGCCGCGAACGCGGTTCGCAGGCAGCCGTGGCAGCGTTGCACGCCATGCATGGCGATGCCCCCGGGGAGTCGTCGATCGAAGCCTCGGCACATCTGGACCAGGAGTAGGAATGTCTGCTGCGAAGAAACGTGGACTGGGACGCGGGCTCGATGCCCTGCTCGGCGGTGGCGATACCGGCGCACCTTCGGTGATCGAGCAGGAAGGCGAGCTGCGCACCCTGCCCATCCAATACATCCAGCCCGGCAAATACCAGCCGCGCCGCCATTGGAACGATGAAGCGCTGGATGAGCTGGCCGCATCGATCCGCGCCCAAGGACTCATTCAACCGGTGGTGGTGCGCGCACTCGGCAAGAACAGCTACGAGCTGATCGCCGGCGAACGCCGCTGGCGTGCCGCGCAACGCGCGCAGCTCAGCGACATTCCAGCGCTGGTCAAGGACGTCCCCGAAATCGCGGTGCCGGCGATGGCGTTGATCGAAAACATCCAGCGCCAGGACCTTACCCCGCTGGAAGAAGCCGACGCCGTCAAGCGGCTGATCGACGATTTCGATCTCACCCACCAGCAAGCTGCCGATGCGGTAGGCCGTTCGCGCGCGGCGGTTTCCAACATGCTGCGCCTGATCGACCTGCCCGCATCGATCAAGCGTCTGCTGGACGATGGCAAGCTGGAGATGGGGCACGCGCGCTGCCTGCTCACCCTGCCCGAATACCAAGCCGAATCGCTGGCGCTGGAAGCGGCGCGCAACAACTGGAGCGTGCGCGAGCTGGAAGACGCCGCCCGCAAAGCGCAGACCGCGCCCAAGGGCAAGGCCAAGAGCGCACCGGCGCGTGATCCGAACGTCGACGCGCTGGAACGCGAACTGGCCGAGCGCTTCGCCACCAAAGTGGAAGTGGCGCATGGCCGCGGCGGGCGCGGCAAGCTGGTGATCCACTACCACAGCAACGACGAGCTGGATGGGATTCTCGGCAAGCTGCGCTAGCCCGTCATGCCGGCGCAGGCCGGAATCCAGTGGGACATGCGTGCGAAGCACACGACCTCGTTTTGCATGCTTCGCATGGTTTATTTGGACTGGATTCCGGCCTGCGCCGGAATGACGAGCAAAAGCATGGCGCTCGTCAATACCGTTTACGCATTAAAAGGCCTTACTTCATGCCGCAACTCTCCGTCGTCGTGCCCGTCTTCAACGAACGCGACAACATTCCCTCGCTGCTCGCCGAAATCGCCACCGCCCTGCGCGGTCACGTGGACTTCGAGGTCGTCTACGTCGACGACGATTCCAGCGACGACAGTCGTGCAGTGTTGCAGGCGCAGAAGGCCAGTTATCCGGAACTGCGCGTGCTGCATCACGTGACGCGCAGCGGGCAGAGCACGGCGGTGTGGAATGGCGTGCATGCCGCACGTTCGCCGTGGGTGGCGACGCTCGATGGCGACGGCCAGAACGATCCGGCTGATATTCCCAAACTGCTGGCCGCGCGCGATTCGGCACCGGCAGATGTGAAGTTGCTCGCTGGTTGGCGTACCACGCGTCGCGACAGCTTCAACAAGCGCATCTCCTCCAAGATCGCCAATGCTGTGCGTTCGCGCATGCTGCGTGACGCTACGCCGGATACCGGCTGCGGCCTCAAGCTGTTCGAGCGCGAGATATTCCTGCGCTTGCCCTACTTCGACCACATGCATCGTTACCTGCCGGCCCTGGTCAAGCGCGCTGGCTTCAGCAGCCAGAGCGTGCCAGTGGGGCATCGCCCGCGCACGGCCGGCAAATCCAAGTACGGCATGCTCGATCGCTTGTGGGTCGGTATCGCGGATTTGCGCGGTGTCGCATGGCTCATGCGAAGGGCCAAAGTCACCCGTATCGAAGAACTCTAGGGCCTGGCCCCGGAGCAGCCACCATGCGGCCGCGCGTAACTACTTCGGGCCATGCTGAGACATCAAACAGGCTCTTGGAACCCGCTCACATCGTTTGAATGACCGGGGCGTATGCTTGGCGGACGTCGTACCCGCCAGGAGGCCGTCTGTGAGCATCGCTGTCAAACGTGTCTACGAACCTGTCGCCAAATCGGATGGCTATCGCGTGCTGGTGGATCGCATCTGGCCGCGCGGCTTGAAGAAGGAAGATGCAGCGCTGGATATCTGGGCGAAGGAACTGGCTCCCAGCACGGCGCTGCGAAAGTGGTTCGGCCACGATCCCGCATGCTGGGAAGCCTTCCGCCATCGCTACGCCAGCGAGCTCGATAAACACAAGTCGTTCTGGCAGCCGCTGATCACGCGCGCCGAGCGTCATCGCGTCACGCTGCTGTTCGGTGCGAAGGATGAAGAACACAACCAGGCGGTTGCGTTGAAGATGTACCTGGACAACTGGATGAAGGCGAACGGCCTGGGTTGATGCCGGGGCGCGTGCTCATCGCGAACGCGGTTGCCACGCTTCCAATGACGTGCGCATCTTTTCGCGCCCGGACTCGACCAAGTTCCGCGCGCGATGAAAGGCATACACGCTGGACACATTGCGCGGCAGTTGCACCAGCAAATCCGGTTGATAGGCCGCCAGGCGCAAACGCGAAAGATTGGCCTGCATCAAATCCATCGATTGGCCCAACAGCTCCAGCGCGCCCAGTTCATGCGCCTTGCCGGGCGCGAGGGCCTTGGCGTCGCTGCCCGGCAGCAGCTTTTCCAGCAGGCGACTGAGTCCGCTCCTGCCCCTGGTTTCATGCGCCGACATTTCGACCGGCAGATTCGCCTCGGCCGGCCCGTCGATGCTGACGGCAATCACGTAGTCCGCCGGTTCGCGAATCAACGGCGTGACCGGTACCGGATTGAGCAAGCCGCCGTCGACCAGTACGCGTCCATCGATCAGCTGCGGGCGGAACAGCGTGGGGATGGCAATCGAAGCGCGCACGGCATCGAACAGCGAGCCGCGCGTGAGCCAAACCTCGCGCTCGCGTTCAATATCCGTGGCGACGGCGGTAAAGGCGATCGGCAAGTCTTCAATCTGCACGTCGCCGATCAGCTCCAGCATGGTGCCGATGATCTTCTCGCCCTTGATCAAGCCGCCGCCGGCAAACGAAAACGACCAGTCCACCAGTTTCAAGATGTCGAACTTGTCGAGGGAGCACACCCAATCGCGGTAAATCGGCAGCTTGCCTGCTGCATGGATGCCGCCGATCAGCGCGCCCATCGAACAGCCGGCGATGGCGACGATCTCGAAACCCTGCTTTTCGAGTTCCTCGATGGCGCCGATATGCGCCAGCCCTTTGGCACCGCCCGCGCCCAGCGCCAGCGCGACGGTGGGCTTGCGCGATGTGTCGTCCTTGCCAACCTGCAATTGAATCTCGGTGGATGGCATGAGTCGTGGTGACGATAAAAGGGCTTATTGATAGCCGGTCAGTGCGAGCTGCAGCATGATCTTCATTTCCTCGCGCAGCGGCAGGGGCGCGGCGATCTCCGCATCCGGCCCGTATTTCAGCACGTCCATCAGCAATTCGCGCGAATTGGAATACGGCAGCTGCAACTCGTAGCGACCATCGGGCAGCCACGTGCCCTTCTGCTGCGAATGCCAATGCTCATCCGCCACCCAGCGCGCGGCATGCGCAGAGAAACGGATGGTGGCCCACGCTTTGGGTTTGCCGGCGAAGATGCCGTAGCTGGAAGCGAGCAGATCGTTGAGTTCGTTTTCGGCGACGTCATTGGCCGCCGCTTCCAGCGCATGCGGTTCGGCAATGCGATCGACCGCGAAGCTGCGCAGCGCTTCGCGGTCGTGATCCCAGGCATCCAGATACCAGTTGTCGCGGTAATGCGTCAGACGTTGCGGCGACACCGTGCGCTTGCTTTCATTGTTGGTGGTGCGCGCGCGATAAACGAAGCGCAACTGCTTGCGATCCAGCACCGCGCCGGCGGTAATGCGGAACACCTGCTGATCCAGCTTGCGCTCGCCCCACGGAATTACCCGGATGCGTTCCACCGGCAAGGCCTTGCCGCTGGCACGATCAGAGAGCAGATGCTCGATGCGCGCCTTGAACGGCGCCAATGCGCCGGCGAGCACGCCGGGCCCGCTGCGCCCGATCAGCTCGTTCAAGGCGAGCAGGGCTGCCAGTTCATCCGAGGTGAGCCACAGCCCCGGCAGTTCGAAACGCTGCCCTTCGGTGGCTTCATAACGGAACGCGGCATGTTCGCCGCCCGCGCTCTCGATCGGTGCACCCAGCGCATCGCGCAGGAAGGCGATATCGCGGTAAAGCGTGGCACGTGAACAATCCAGCTCGTCCATCAGCCGCGGCAGCGGCACCGGATAGTGGGCCGACTTCAATAGACGGTGCAGGGTGAGAATGCGCTCGTAGCGATCCATGTCGGCGTTCGGCAGGGGAGGGTTTTGTGTAGCATGGAGATGCTAAGTGACGCCCGCAAGCGTTAGGTAACCTTTGATCTCTTCCTACAGATCCGGCATGAGGTCCAGAAGACGCGCATACAGTGCGGCGACGGGTACGTAGGAAGAGATCAGAAGCTCCTTAGGACTTTCCCCGGTCCACATGGCTACACGCCCCAATCCAATGCAGTCGGTCGATGGCGACCCGGCAACCCTACCCGTGGGGCTGGCGCCTATGCTCCTGGAAGTCCTGGCCTTGTGCGGCTATGGGCTGTGGATGCTGCTCGGTTTGGCGCTGGCCCTTGGCATTTACAGTCCCGGGCGGGGCGATGCCCTGGTGCCGCTGGCGCTGGGTTGCGTTTTCGTCAGCGCCGGCCTGGTCGCTGCCTGCCTGCGCCTGCGCACGCTTTCGGAGTGGCATGGCTGGCAGATCGGGCGCCCGCAGCGACCCACCCGCGAAGCCGTGCTGGCCCTGGCTACCTACCTGCCCATGCTCGGCCTGGCTGGCCTGGTACGCGGCACCGATGATTTCTGGGCCACGCGCAGTATCAGCCTGGTGCTCGCATCGGGCAGCCTGGTTTGCCTGATCACCAGTGCTTACGGCTATCGCACGCGCCGGCTGGCCGACCAGGCCGGCGTCGCCGTGCAGCTACCGATCAGCCGCGTGCTTTCGGCCTGCTACGGCGGCGGCCTGTGGCTTTGGGTCTGCCTGGCCTTCCAGGCGGATTTGCCGCACACCTCCAAAGCCTCGCTGCCGTGGGCGATCGGCTTGCTGCTGCTGGCCATGCTGCTGGGGCTGGTCGATGGGGTGGGCTGGCATTCCCTGCGCGCCTCCAGCCTTGGCGAACGCCGAGAGCGTTCCCAGCAAGGATTGCAAGCACGCCGCTTCCTGGCCGCCGTGCTGATCTGCGCCATCCCCTGCCTCAGCCTGCTGGTAGTCCCGGTGCTGCCGGCAGGCCGCTGGCTGACGCCCGTCGCGGGGGCGGCCTATATCGTCGGCAAAAGCCTGGAGCTGTGGCTCTATGACTTCGCGCTGACACGCTTTGCCATTGCCCGCCTACAGGCCAGGTCATCAGGGCTGACATCGGCGAGTCATTAAGATCGCTCTAAATATTCACAAAGCATTCAAGCCGCGCCGCTAAAGTGGCCTGTCCCCAACAGCTTTTTAACATTGGACGATCCAGCGATGAAAAACCTGCTGATGACCGGCCTGGCGCTCGCCGCCTTGGCCACGTTCACCGCCCACGCCCAGGACACGTCCTCCGGCACCCAGACAAGCACCGGCACCTGGACCGGTTCGGGTGAACTGGGCTTCGCCTCCACCACCGGCAACTCCCGTTCGCAGAACGTGAACGCAAAACTGAACCTGGCCCAGGAAACCGACCAGTGGAAGAACAGCTTCTTCGCTGACTGGCTGCGCTCCAAGGGCCAGGTTACCGTCACCAACGCGCAGGGCAACGCGGTCAAGCAATTCGACACCACCGCGGACCGCTACGACCTTGGCGCATCGGCCGGCTACAAGCTCGACCCGCGCAGCTACATCGTGGCCGCCGGCCGTTATGACCACGATGATTTCGCCGCTTACCGCTGGCAAGGCACGGTCTCGCTCGGCTATGGCTACATGGCGTTGAAGACCGACCGCACCCAGCTCTCCTTCGAAATCGGCCCCGGTTACACGGAATACCAGCCGGCCACCGGCACCCAGACCATCAACGGTGTAGCCGTACCGCTGAAGGAACCGCGCCAGAGCCAGGTGGTGGCGCGCGGCCTGGTGAACTACAAATACCGACTCACCGAAAACACGGCTTTCGACGATACGTTCCTGATGGAAGCCGGCAGCAAGAACACCTACCTGCAGAACGATGCAGGCCTTGCCGTCAGCATGACCAAGAAGCTCTCGATCAAGGTGGGCTTCCAGGTACGCCACAACAGCGACGTGCTGCCAGGCATTCGCCGCACCGATACGCTGACGACGACCAATATCGTCTACAACCTCTGATCATTCGCGGCGATCCCGCCGTACCTGTCGACCCTCCGTGTTCAAGCACGGAGGGTTTTGTTTTGTGCCTGTCCTTGCTTTGATGGCGTCGATCCCTCGCACCGCTGTCAGCGTTGGAATACCCGCCCTCAGGCCGATGCCTGCTACAGCATCGGCGTCATATCCCGAACACTGCGCGCACATCAAATTTTCGTAAAGCCGTCCGATCGCGACGCGATTCGGCACGGGCGCAGAGGGATGGTTACATGAAACATAAGACACGAATCGCGACGGCGATTGCCGCAGCGTTGCTCATGAGTGCGGTCCACGCACAAGATGCCTCGCAAGCAGAAAGCGGCGAAACCAAATCCAAAACGCTGCAGGCCATCACCGTCACTGGCTCGCATATTCGCAGTGTGGACGTGGAAACCTCGCAGCCGGTGTTCACCATCGATCGGCAGGCGATCAAAGAATCGGGTTTGACCAACCTCAACGACATCCTTGCGCGCCTGCCTTCGGCGGGTACGCCCGACATCACACCGCAAGACACGTTGGGCAGCGGCATGGATGTAGGTGGCCGCTACGTTGATATTCGCTATCTGGGCGCAACGCGCACCCTTGTACTGGTGAACGGCCACCGCTGGAGCACCAGCTTGGGTGGTTATACGGACATCTCCACCATTCCGGTTTCGATGGTCGAACGCATCGACGTGCTCAAAGATGGCGCCTCCTCAGTGTACGGCTCTGATGCGATCGCCGGCGTGGTCAATATCGTCACGCGCGAAAAGTTCGATGGCGCCGAAGCCAACGTGTACTACGGTTCAAATCAAAAGGGCGACGGCCAGCAGAAAAACGCCGATTTCACCTGGGGATACAACACTGAAAAATCATCCACCATCATCAGCGCGTCATACCAGGATGAATCGCCGATGTGGGATCGCACGCGTGACATCACCCGTTATGCCTACGGACCGCGCCATCCCGACGACGGCTTAGGCACCGGTCCGTGGGGTCGCGTGACTGATCCGCGCGCGCCTGGCACACAAGGAGCCGGCAAATATAACGAGCAAGGACAGTGGACACCGAACCAGTACGTGGTCAATCACGGAAGCGCGAACACTGGCAATCTCGACAACTATCACTTTTACGACGGCAATCCGGGCGACCTGTACAACGCCAACCAGATCATGACATTCCGCGCTGGCAGCAAGCTGAAAACGCTGGCCGTACAAGAGCGCTACAAACTCACTGACAGCATCACCCTGACCGGCAACGCCACGTACAGCACGCGCGATACATCCAGTCAGCTGGCGGGCTATCCGCTCTCCACATCAGGCGTTCCCACTGCCAATCTGGTTATCGATCCGAACAACGCGTACAACCCATTCCCGGGTTACGAAACTCAGTTCGCGCGACGCACTGTCGAGTTGCCGCGCATTACTTGGGCAAATTCCCGGCTGGCGCACCTGGACGTCGGTGCGCAGGGCTACTTCACTTTCCTCGACCACGACTGGAGCTGGGACGCCAACTACACCTTCTCGCAGACGAATGTTCGCCAGATCACGACGGGCAATCTGTATCTGCCCAACGTGTTGAATGCGATCGGTCCCACGACGATGTTGGACGGGCAACCTGTCTGCGCCGACGCAACAGCACGCGCTGCCGGCTGTACCCCCTGGAATGTGCTGGCAGGCCCCGGCTTTACCTCGTCCTCGCAGTGGGATTACCTCAATTCGGTCAGCATCGCGCGCCAGCAAAGTCAGACGGACGACGTATCCGTGAACGCGGGCGGCGGTCTCTTCGATCTACCGGGCGGAACGGTGAACATCGCGGGCGGTTTGGAACATCGTCGCGAAAAGGGGTATTTCCGCCCCTACGGTCCTGACTCGGCAGGCCTCACCACCAACCTTGCGAGCGATCCCACCAAGGGCCGTTACAACGTAAACGAGGCCTACTTGGAGGTGGATGTTCCACTGTTGCGGGATTTGCCAGGCGCGCAAGAACTCGGCATCAACCTTGCCAGTCGCTACTCGCACTACAGCAGCTTCGGCAGCACCACCAACAACAAGTACAGCATTCGCTGGCGCCCGATTGAAGAGCTACTGGTGCGTGGCACGTATGCCAAAGGTTTCCGTGCACCGGCATTGCAGGATCTCTACGCGGGCAGCGCGCAAAGCTTCGAAAGCTTCCTCGATCCCTGCGACAGCATCTATGGCACAGCCGCCAGCACGTCCGGCGTAGCATCTGCGTGTGCGGCTGCCGGCGTGCCGACGGGTTATCGCCAGATCAACCAAGCGGGTCAGGCCGTAGGCCCCAATGGCGGTCAAACGCCGATTCCGTTCACATCGGTTTCCAACCCGACCCTGAAGCCGGAAACCTCCAGCACCCGTACGCTAGGCTTGGTCTACAGTCCGCACTATGTCGATGGCCTGGACTTCACCCTGGACTACTACGACATCCGCCTGAAGCAAGCCATCACCTACCTGGATGCCAATCAGGTCTTGAGCTATTGCTACGGCCAGAGCATCAGTAGCTATTGCGCAAACATTACGCGCGATAGCACCGGTCAAATCGTGCAGCTTTACGAAGGTCCGGTTAATCTCGATGCGATCAGTACCGCCGGTTTTGACTTTGGCATTCATTACCGCTTGCCGGCCACACCATTCGGTCAATTCCGTGTTGGACTGGATGGCAATTATCTAAGCAAGTATCAGCAAAGCAACGGGCCTGGCACGCAGCCCTCAAACATGGCTGGCTGGATGAACGGTACACAAGCCTTGTATCGCCTGCGTTCCAACCTGCAAGTTGATTGGCAATACAAGCAATTCGGTGCGGGATGGACTGTGCGCTATTTCTCCGGACTCAAGGACAGTTGCTGGGACGCCGACACCGAATGCGGCAATCCGAACTACACCAATCCGGTGTATGCAGGCCAAGGCATGGCGCAAAAAGGCTCGGTGGCTTTCAATGATGCGCAATTCCGTTACAAAACATCATGGAATGGCACTCTTTCCGTCGGCGTGAACAACATCTTCAACAAGAAGAGTCCGTTCTACTACAACGTTTCTTTTGCAGGTTCGGGTAGCCCACCGCTCAATCCGCAATTCGATATCGATCGCTACTTCTACGTGCAATACAGCCAGAAGTTCTGAGTGCTTTATCCGCGCGATGTTCGAAAAAAACGGGCCAGCTGGCCCGTTTTTTTAATGTGCAAGCAGCGTGCCTGCGCCTTGTGCGAACAGGGCTTGCGCCACCTCCTTGCCAAGCACCACCGCGTCATCGCCGCTACCCGTTGCTTCCGCAAGCAAGAGACGCCCACTCGACACATCCCCCACCATGCCGCGCAAATGCAAGCCGCGCTCGGTCACCGTGCACCACGCACCCACCGGCACCGTGCAGCTTCCGCCCAGCGCTTGATTCATTGCGCGCTCGGCGGTGACAGCCAAGCGTGTATCGGCGTCATCCAGTACCGCAAGCGTTTCCAATACATCGAGCTGATCCGCGCGCGCTTCGATCGCAATGGCCGCCTGTCCTGGTGCTGGCAACCAATTGGGTGCGGCCATGCGGCTACGGATGCGATCGTGCATGCCTAAGCGTTCCAGCCCGGCGCAGGCGAGAACGATCGCGTCGTAATGGCCAGCATCCAGCTTCTGCACACGCGTACCGACGTTGCCGCGCAGATCGAGCAGTTCCAGATCGGGCCGCACCGCGCGCAACTGTGCTTGGCGACGCAAGGATGAGGTGCCTACGCGCGCACCGAGCGGCAGCGCAGTGACGTCAGCGTAGTGATTGCTGACGAAAGCGTCCGCCGCATCGGCGCGCGGCAGGATGGCGGGCAGGGTAAAACCGGGTTCCAATTCCGCCGGCACATCTTTCAGCGAATGCACGGCCAGATCCGCGCGGCCTTCCAGCATGGCCACTTCCAGTTCCTTGAGAAACAAACCCTTGCCGCCGATCGTCGCCAGCGGCTTGTCCAGAATCTCGTCGCCGCGTGTAGACAACGGCACCAATTCCACACGTAGACCAGGATGCGCCCCGCGCAACAAGGTTGCCACGTGCTCGGCCTGCCACAGGGCAAGCGCGCTCTTGCGGGTGGCGATGCGTAGCAGGGAAGGCGACATGACAGCTCCGGAAAGGGTGGCAGTCGTTATTGTCGCGCACTCGTCAACCCACACGCAGCAGCTTGCGCAAGGTCGGCAAATTGCGGCGGCTGACTTCCGGACTGAAATCCGTACCAGCCAGCCGCGCCAGCACCCGGCCATCGGCCAGTGTCTTCAGCCCCACCAGGCGATTGGCCGGCACCAGGCAATTGCGATGCAGGCGAATCAGATGTTCGGGATAGGTTTCCTCAAGCTGCCGTAGCGAATCATCGAGCAGCAACTGATCGCCCGCGCGATGCGCCACCACGTATTTCTCTTCCGCCACCAGGCAGATCACGTCGTCCAGCGCAATGCGGATGGGCTCACCACGTACGCGCGCATGCAGCCAACCCACCGGCTCGCGCGGCTGCGATTCCAGCCGCTGGCGCACGCGCCGTAGCGCATCGCGCAGCCGCTCCACGCGCACGGGCTTCAACAGATAATCGGCGGCGCCCAATTCGAACGCATGCACGGCGTGTGCTTCATAAGCGGTGCAGAACACCACCTGCGGACGCGTGCGGTTGGCCAAGCGCGCGGCCAGTGCCTTGCCATCCAGGCCGGGCATGTTGATGTCGAGCAGCAGCAGGTCCGGCTGCTTTTCGGAAATCGCCGCCAGCGCGGCTTCGCCGTCGGCCACGCTGCCGACCACGTCCACGTCCGCGCACTCTTTCAGCAGCGCGTCCATGCGCGCTCGTGCGAGTGGTTCGTCGTCAACGATCAGTACGCGCATGATGCATCTCGATGGGAAGCTGCAACGTCACTACAAAACGATTCCCTTGCGGTCCCGCCTCCAGGCTCGCCCGTGGTCCGAAATGATAAGCCACGCGCTGGCGCACGTTGTTCAAGCCGTGCCCGCTGCCGCCAACAGACGGTGTTTCGGCGAGCGGATTGTCGATCTCGATGCGCATCATGGCGCCCGCACGCACACCGCGCAGCACGATCTCGCCGCCTTCACGCAGCGGCTGCACGCCGTGGCGCACCGCGTTCTCCACCAATGGCTGCAGCAACAGCACCGGCATCAATGCATCCCTTGGCAGATCATCCAGCTCACGCCGCACGCGCAAGCGTTCACCCAGGCGCAGTTGTTCGATGTCGAGATAACGATCCACCAGATGCAGCTCTTCACCCAGCGTGCCGCTGTGCGTATCGTCCTGGCCCAGAGCGGCACGGAACAGTTCGGAAAGATCTTCCACCGTACGTTCGGCCGCTTCCGGATCCACGCGCACCAGCGCCGCCACCGTATTCATGCTGTTGAACAGAAAGTGCGGGCGAATGCGCGCCTGCAAGGCTTCAACCCTGGCGTGCGCGACGGCGGCGAGCCGCGCCTGCCATTCGGCCAGCACGTAGAAATAGCGCAGCATGGCCGCGCCGAGCAGGGCGGCGATCAAGCCGTTATCGCGCACGAATGTGTTGGAGCCAGCCGGTATCAACTGCATCTCCAGCATCGTATCCATCCACTGCGCCATCACGCTGCCCAGCACCACGATCGACACCATCACCAGCCACACGCCCGCATATGGCAGCAGGCCGGGCAGGCGCAGCAGCCAGGGACGCAGCTTGCACAGCGCCACGCCGATCACCATGCCCACCCACTCCACGAACAGCATGCCCACGCTGTAGCCACGCCAGCCGCGCGTGCTCTGCGGCGCCAGCCATGCCAGCGTCACGCACAGCGCGCCCACCACCAGCAGCGCCGAGATCACCGGCAGGCTGCAGAAGTCCGGCAGCGGGCTGTGCGGCTGTGAAGAAGGTTTGCTGGTCGTCCCCGGCATGCGCGCAGTATGCCCGCATGGCTCGCTGTTTTTCAGCGCAGGCGTTCGCCGATCCAGCGGCGCAGGTCGGCGATCTCCTGCGGATGGACCGAGTGCGGCATCGGGTAGGTATGCCAGTCCACCTGATAGCCCAGTGTTTCCAGTGCGGCACGCGAGTCGACGCCTCGCTGCAGCACCACCACCGGATCGAACGTGCCGTGTCCCCAGAAAATCGGTATGTGGGCATTGGCGGCGCTACGTTCGCCCGCCAGCGTATGGGCGATCGGCAGATAGGTGGACAGCGCCACGATGCCCGCCAGTTTCTGCGCATGACGCAGGCCGGTTGCCAGGGCAATTGCACCGCCCTGCGAAAAGCCCGCCAGCAGAATGCGTTCGCTCGGCACGCCGCGCTCATGCTCGCGAGCGATCAACGCCTCCACCTGCTTGATGGCTTCGCGCGTGCCCGTTTCATCTTGCGGCGCGCCCGGCTCGAAGCTATAGATGTCGTACCACGCACGCATCGCCATGCCGTTGTTGATCGTCACCGACCGCACCGGTGCATGCGGAAATACGAAGCGCAGGGCCGGCCAGTCGGGCGAGACCAGCTCCGGCACGATCGGCGCGAAGTCATGGCCGTCCGCGCCTAGACCATGCAGCCAGATGATGCTGTAGACGGGGTTGGCGGCGGTTTCGTTTTCGACGGTGGGGAGCAGGGTCATAAGCACATGAAGGCACAGGTAAGCAGAGCCGCATCGTAGCAGCTGCCATTGCACTCCTTGCGTGCTTGACGCACATTGCCCGGCTTGTTCTGCGGCGAGGCACAGGCACATGGAATGGAGCGACGTTCGGATCTTCCTTGCGGTGGCGCGCAGCCAATCGCTGGGTGGCGCGGCACGCATGCTTGGCATCAGCCACCCTACGGTGGGTCGCCGATTGCGAGCATTGGAAGCGGCCACCGGCCAGACTTTGTTCCAGCGGCATAACGATGGCGTGGTACTGACTGACGCCGGCGAGGGCGTGCTCAAGCTTGCCGAAGACATGGAAACCAGCGCGTGGGCCATGCAGCGGCGTCTTGCCGGTGAAAGCGATCATCCCGAAGGTGTGCTACGCATATCAGCCGCCGAATGGTTTGCCGCTTATGTGTTGCCGCCGGTACTGCAGGAATTGGTGGAGCGGTACCCGCGCGTTACGCCGGAATTGATAGCCGGTACGCGCCTGTTTGATTTGTCGCGCCGCGAGGCTGATCTCGTCTTCCGCGTCGTACCGTTCGCCGAGGCCGACATCGTTCAGCGTCGCCTGATGCGCATCGGTTATGCGGTTTATGCCGCGTATGATGCCGATGATCCGGCGAGCGATGGTGCCAATACGAACCTGCTGCTGATGGATACAAGTTACTATCACTACCCCGATGTCGTCTGGCTGCAACAGCGACTGCCGAAAGCACGCATCGTGTTCACCACCAACAGCCGCGAAATGCAGGCACGGCTCTGTGCTCGCGGCATGGGCCTGGCCGTGTTGCCACAGCCTATCGGGGAGCAGGTGCCAGGCCTGCGACGAGTGAATCTGGGCGAAGCACCGCCCAGCCGCGATATCTGGATGGGCTATCACCAGGACCTTCGCCGCATGGATCGCCTGCGTGCGATGGCGGATATCGCCGGACGTTTATTGGGCGAAACCTCCGAACAGAATTGAACGGCTGCAGTGCACGTTCGTCAGTGTTTTAGCCATGACGTGTTGCGCATGCTGGCGTTCTCCCCTCAATGAGGATCTGTCATGTGCGCGTCCGCACCCAAGTTTCGCCCAAACCGTGGCTACTACGCCATGGCACTCGGCGCCTTCACCGTCGTGGCGTTATCGGATGGCGAGTTCGAACTGCCCGCCGAGAAACTGTTGATCGAACGTCAACCTGGTGATGTAAACGACCTGCTGACGCATGCGGGATTGCCGGGCGTTGTATGCAGCGACGTCAATGCTTATCTGCTCGACACCGGCGATGCGTGCGTGCTGGTGGATGCCGGAGCAGGGAGCTTGCAAGGCCCAGGACTAGGTCGTTTGGTCTCGCATATGCATGCCGCCGGCTACGCACCGGAACATGTCGACCTGGTATTGCTTACGCATCTGCATCCCGATCATGTCGGTGGCATAGCAAGTGAAGGGCTCGCTACGTTTCCAAAGGCCATAGTGTGTGTCGACGAACGCGAACTGGCATTCTGGTGCAACCGCGCCAATGCCACGCTGGTGGATGAAAGCGTACGTGCCAGTTTCGACGGCGCCGCCGCATCACTGCAACCGTACAGAAAGGCAGGACGTCTTATTGCCTTCCAGTCGGGCGATCAGCTGGTGCCTGGCATCGTGGCGATCGAGCTGGATGGCCATACCGTGGGCCATACTGGCTTTCGCGTTGAGAGTGAGGGACAGCGCCTGCTGTTATGTGGCGATGTCCTGCATGTTGCCGCGGTGCAGTTGGCCGATCCTGACATCGCCATCCGTTACGACAGCAATCCAAAGAGAGCGAGCGAGACACGAATGCGTATGCTTGCGGAAACTGCCGCGCAAAATTGCTGGCTGGCTGCCGCACATGCGCCGTTTCCTGGGATAGGAAAGATCAGGCGCGCAGACGAAGGATACGAATGGGAACCGGCCGTCTGAAGCTTGGTTTCCAGGAGCCGGAAGTGTCGGATCACTGCGCGCTCGTGTTGAGCATGTCGTTTGATCACAGATCCAGCGCAGCTCACAACTCCTGCTCGTCGTTCCGGCGAAGGCCGGAATCCATTCCGCATGTCGCGGGATGTTCAACACGCCTGATGACTTCACGCTCCGTATCGAGAACGGATTCCGGCCTTCGCCGGAATGACGATTCGCTTCGATTTGGATTAGATGTGAATCCTGGATTAGTCGGGTTTGTACCCAACCGACGCGATCACCGCGCAGGCAACCCAAGCTCCTGCGCAAAAAACGTCAACATGATCGCCGTATTACCAACACGCTGACTAAACGGCGCACCAATCCCATGCCCCGCATTCATGCGCGTCAGCAACAGGATCGGTTGGTCCGACGTGGTCGCGTTCTGCAAGGCCGCGGTGAATTTGCGCGACTGCCACGGTGCCACGCGCGGATCGTTCGCACCCGTCGTCATCAACACCGCCGGATACGCCGTGTGCGGTTTCACGTTCTGCAACGGCGAATACGCCAGCGTGGCCTTGAATTGCGCCGGATCGTTGACCGTGCCGAACTCGCTCACGTTGTAGGCACCGTTGGTGAAGTGGGTCTCGTGCCGAATCACGTCATAGATGCCGACCATCGCGACCACCGCGCGATAATCGTCCGGATGCTGCACCAGCGATGCACCCATCAGCAGGCCGCCGTTGCTCTCGCCGAGAATGCCCAGATGCTTGCGGTCGGTCCAATGCGTGCCGAACAGCGCCAGCGCAGCCGCGTGGAAATCATCGAACACGTTTTGCTTGTGCAGCTTCTGGCCCTGCGCATGCCAGTCCTGGCCGTATTCGTTGCCGCCGCGGATATTGGCAAAAGCCAGCACGCCGCCGCGCTCCAGCCAGGCCAGTTCCGGCCCGATGAAGTGCGGCGTGATCGGAATGTCGTAGCCGCCGTAGCTGTACAGAATGGTTGGCCGCTGCCCGTCCGGCGTGATGCCGGGCATGCTCAGCACGGTGACGGGTATCTTGGTGCCGTCCTTGGAGGTGCCGTCGATGCGATGCACCTCCACCTTGCTGTAATCGGCCGCGGGTTTCACTTCGAACACCGTGCGCAGGCTGCCGCTTTTCGCATCGTAGTCGGCCCAGCGCGCGGGCAGCGTCCAGCCGCCGTAGGTGATCAGTGCGTGATCCTGGCCTTGTTCCGCGGCGATGCCTTCGATCGTGATGTCATGCGCTGGCAGCGGCAAGCGGCGCACCCGTCTGCCTTGAGCGTCGTATTGTTCCGCCCACCAATCGGGGCCCCAGCTGCGCGTTACCAGAAAACCGTCGGCGATCGGCGCAATGTTCTGCAGTGCTCCCTCGCGTTGCGTTACCACGGTAGTGACCTTGCCCTGCGCATCGACCGCCAGCAGCTTGCCGCGTGGCGCATCGGCAAAGCTCGTCACCAGCAGGCGCTGGCCAACCCAGGCCGCATTGCGCACGTTGGCTTCATGGCCCAGCACTTTCTTCCACGCAGCGCCTTGGCGCAGGTACACCTCGGCGGAGCCGCCATCGCCGATGTTGGCCAGCACGGCAAGCTGCGTGGCGCCGGGCGAGGCCAGCAAACGGTATTCGGCCACCTTCGAATAGCTTTTGCCGAACACCACCTCATCGGAGCGTGAGGCTTGTCCAAGCACGTGATGCACCAAGGCTGCATCGAACTGGCGTACTTTCGTACCCGATGGCGGCAACGGAAAGCGCACATAGACGAAACCGTGCTCGTCGGCATCCCACGCAACATCTTGCGGGGTCGTGCCGCCGCCGGCATACGGCAAGGCATCGCTCAGTACCTTGCCGGTGGTCGCGTCGAGCACGTGCAGCGTGGTCAATTCGCTGCCACCTTCCGCGGTGCCATAGGCCAGGTAGCGGCCAGTCGGTGACGGCCAGTAACCGGTGATCGCCGTACTGCCGTCGCCGGCATTGAGATCCACCAGCACGCGCGCCTTGCCATCCGGCCACGCCTGCGCCATCAGCTGCGGTTGCGGCTGGGGCGGCGTTTCCTGCATGTAGAACAGCGTGCCGCCGGCGAGCAGCGGCGAGGAGCGCGTGGTCGAGGTAATGGCCAGCTGCTGCACGCGCTCGGTCATCGCCTTGCCGTCGGGCATCGCGGCGAGCACCGCTTCGGTGTGTTCGTTCTGCGCCTTGATCCAGGCTTGCACGGCAGGATCCTGTGCGTTTTCCAGCCAGCGGTAGGGATCGTTGACGGTCACGCCATGCAAGGTGCTGGCGGAGGGACGTGTCGGTGACGCAGGCGGTTTGCCGTCACCGGCATAAGCGGCCACGCTGGCGACCAACGCAAGGGCAGGCAGGCAACGCAGGAAAAGGGACATGCCTTGAGATCCTGTGGCTAGAGCAGACCAGCCAGCCTATACCGTGCGCAGACTCAGGCGAAACGGGACCCATGGCGCTTGTCAGCGCGGCGCGCTTGGCTATGCTGGCCGATTTTCCGACCCGGAGTTCCACTCATGCGCCGACTGCTGCTCGCCGGTCTGATCGCACTCGCCGTACTGCCTGTGGCAGCAGAAACCCCTTCGACCACATCGAAGCTTGATCTGGAAACCATCATGGCCAATCCGGACTGGATGGGGCAGGCGGTGGAGAATCCGTATTGGAGCGTGGACGGCCACAGCCTTTACTACCGCCTCAAGCGTGATGGCAGCGCGGTACATGATCTGTATCGTGTCGATCCCGCGAGCGGCAAGAACACCAGGCTCGACGCCGCTGCCACGGCCCAGGCCGAAGGCCCGGCCGTGTACGACCGCGCGCATCGCCGCGCGGCTTACGTCTTCCACGGCGACGTGTTTCTGGTCGACCTGGGCAGCGGGCGCCGCACGCAAGTGACGCGCAGCGCGCTGCCGGAATCCTCGCCGCGCTTTTCCGCCGATGGCCGTGCCTTGCAATTTCGCGAAAGCAACAACTGGTACGTCTACGACATCGCCAGCGGCATCACCGCGCCGGCCGCGGTATTGAAATTCACCGACGATCCCAATGACAAGAAGCCCGATGCACTCGAGCAGCAGCAGCTCGAACTGTTCAAGGACCTGCGCGAAAACAAACAGGACAAAGACGCCCTGCACGCGAACGAGCAGGCATTGGCCGCTGCCGATCCCACGCGCGCGCCGCAGCCGTTTTATCTCGGCGACAAGGCACAGCTGGTGGACACCGAGCTGTCGCCCGATGGCCGCTGGATGCTGGTGCTGACCCAGCCAGCCCACCACGATGACGGCAAGGCGCCGGACGTGATCCACTACGTGACCTATTCCGGCTACACCGAAACCGAGGCAGCACGCCAATACGTCGGCCGCAACGATCCCGCGCCGCAATCGGTGCTGCTGCTCGATCTCAGCGCACACAAATCCTATCCGCTGGCCACCGACAACCTGCCCGGCATCAAGGACGATCCGCTCAAAGCCATTCGCGCAAAAACCGTCGCCGCCCTGGAAAAAGCCGGCAAGGACGATGACGCCAAGGCGCTGAAGGCGCCGGATGTGCGACCGGTGATCATGTACACCATGGACAGCGGTGCGGCCGGCATCGTGTGGAGCGACGACGGCCGCCAGGCCGCGCTGGAATTCCTCGCCATCGACAACAAGGATCGTTGGATCGCCAGCGTCGACTTCGCGCACCACACACTGGTGCCGCAACATCGCCTGCACAACGATGCATGGATCAACTGGGGCTTCAACGACTTCGGCTGGCTCAAGGACAACCGCACGCTGTGGTACCTCAGTGAAGAGAGCGGCTATTCGCAGCTTTACGCAAAACCGGTGGACGGCACGGCGAAGGCGCTGACCTCCGGCAAGTTCGAAGTGAGCGAGCCGCAGCTTTCCAACGACGGCAAGTGGTTCTACCTGCGCACCAATAAAGTGGCGCCGTATAGCTACGACGTTTACCGCGTGCCCTCGAACGGTGGCGAACTCAGCCGAGTCACGCAATACGGCGGCATGGACCAGTTCACCCTGTCGCCGGACGATAGGCAGCTCGCCGTGCTGCATTCGTCGGCCTACGTGCTGCCGCAGCTCGCCGTGCAAAACGTCGAAGGCGGCACCCCGCGCGACCTTACCCACACCATGAAGCCCGCGTTCACCGCCTACCGCTGGATCGAACCGAAGATCGTGGAAGTGCCATCCACGCACGGCGCCGGCGTGATCTATGCGAAGTACTACGGCCCGGCGAACGAGGCCGATGCATCCGCTTCGCGCCCCGCCGTGCTGTTCGTGCACGGCGCCGGTTACCTGCAGGATGTCAAAGAGGCCGCCACCTATTACCAGCACGAGCAATTGTTCAACAACCTGCTGGTGCAGGAAGGCTACGTGGTGCTGGACATGGATTACCGCGCTTCCGAAGGCTATGGCAGCGCATGGCGCACGGCGATCTATCGCCAGATGGGCCATCCGGAACTGGAAGACCTGCTCGACGGCAAGGCGTGGCTGGTAAAAAACCACGGCGTCGATCCCAAGCGCGTGGGCATCTACGGTGGCAGCTATGGCGGGTTCATGACCGAGATGGCGCTATTGCGTGCACCGGGCGAATTCGCCGCAGGCGCAGCGCAACGCCCGCCGTCGGACTGGGTGACGTACAACGACCCGTACACCGCCGACATCCTCAACACGCCACAGCTCGATCCGGAGGCGTACAGGATCAGCTCGCCGATCACCTATGCAGAAAATCTGCGCGATCCGCTGCTGATCAATCACGGCCTGATCGACAACAACGTGATGGCCAGCGATTCGATTCGGCTGTATCAGCGCTTCATCGAATTGCACAAGAAGAATTTCTGGATCTCGCTGTATCCGCTGGAGCGGCATGAATTCGAGCATGCGGATGCATGGTATGACGAGTATCGGCGGATCAATGAGTTGTTCGAGAGGTGGGTGAAGCCGGGGGCTGCAAACTAGCCGCTACCCGGGTTCCGGCGCTCGCGGGACTCCCTGCTCGTCGCGATACTGGATGGTTCGTTGTCGCGGCGAAACCCGGGACCCTGCGACGCGAGGCGCGCCAAAATCGCCAGGCCCCGGCTTTCGCCGGGGGTAATCCGCTGCATGTGCGGCGTCATGCGCTTGGCGCTGATCACTTCCAGTCGGCCAATGGCGACCTGGTGCCGCAGCATGCGGCGTTCGTGTCGGGTCACGCGGCTTACTCTTGATCCTGGCGGCCCGTCGCGATGTCGGCCGCGGCGCGTTCGAGAATCGCCGCTACGCGTTGCGCTTCAGCCTTGTTCCAATCCGCGCCGCGCATCAGCACGGCATGCTTGAGCTGGTGCATGGCCTTGCGCACCGACATCGGCAGCGACAGCTTGGCGATCAGGCGTGCGCTGTGCCGGGTGCGTTCGGTCATCGCGTCCACCGCGCCGCGATTGGCCTGCAGGTAGGCGCGGCCTTCGTCGGTAATGGCGTACAGCTTGCGCCCGCCCTGTTCGCTTTCCACCGCGGCGTAGCCGAGCTCTTCCAGCATGGTCAGGGTGGGATAGATCGCGCCCGGGCTTGGCGAATAGGCGCCATGGAACATTTCTTCGATGGTGCGGATCAGCTCGTAGCCGTGGCGCGGTTGCTGCTCGATCAAGGCCAGCAGCAGGAGTTTCAGGTCCCCATGGCCGAGCAGGCGTCCCCCGCCGCGCCGGCCCCCGCCTTGCAGGTCGCCCCATTCGCCGAACGCATCGGCGTGATGCCCGAACGGGCCGTGCCGGCCGCGGCGGCCGTGGAAACCGTAAGCCTCTTCGCCGTCGCCATAGGCTTCGCGGCCTCCCCGGTAGCAATCATCGTGATGCCGGTGCATGAAGCGGTGGAACAGGAAATGCCGGTGCATGGCGTAACTCCGATATATCTAAATCGTGGCGAAAACGATATATCGAATTTGTATCGAAGTGCAAGCCCGGGCAATTGTCCCCGCCGCCGCCGGGCACTTTGTCGATTCTCCCCGTCCCTGTTCGTCACTCACAAGTAGGGCCCTAATCCGGAGAAGCGACCATGACTCAAAACCCCACTCTCGTCCCCGTCGCCGAGCTGGTAAAGCGCAACAACGCCAGCCAGCCCAACGAAAGCGCGGAGTACCGCCGTGCCCGCAATGAACTGCTGCGCGAGGAAATCGAATTGCGCCGCCAGATCGAGCGTGTTGCCCAATTGCGCCGCGCGCTGCCACCCGGTGGCGAGGTGATCGGTGACTACCGTTTTGCAGGCGAAAACGGACCCACCGATTTCGCCGGCCTGTTCGGCGACAAGCAGACCCTGGTCGTCTACAGCTACATGTTCGGTCCACAGCGCGAACGGCCGTGCCCGATGTGCACCTCGCTGCTGAGTGCCTGGGAAGGCGAAGCGCGCGACATGGAGCAACGTATTGCGTTGGCGGTCGTCGCACGTTCGCCGGTCGACCGGCTGGTGGCGTTCAAGCACGAACGCGGCTGGCGGAACCTCAAACTGTTTTCCGACCAAAACGGCAACTTCACCCGCGACTACCACGGCGTGGCCGACGACGGCAGCGACATGCCGGCGTTCAACGTGTTTACGCGGCGCGATGGCACCGTGCGTTTGTTCTGGGCCGCCGAAATGGGTTTTGAAACCTCCGATCCTGGACAGGACCCGCGCGGCGCGCCCGATCCCATGCCGATCTGGACGGTGCTCGACATGACACCCGAAGGGCGCGGCACCGATTGGTATCCAAAGCTGGATTACATGGCGTAATCCCTATGGCCGTCATTCCCGCTTTCGCGGGAATGACGGCCATGAGGTTATGTGGTGCTCTTCGCGCGAATGCCACGCAAGGCCAACCCGGCCGCCAGCACCAGCATGATCAACGCGATCCACGCGGATTGATGCAAGCCATGCACCACCATGTCGTTGCTGTTGCCGGCCAGCGCTCCGAACAGCGCCACGCCGATCGCGCCTGCTGCTTGGCGCGCTGCGTTGAGCACACCCGACGCAGTACCCGATGCGTGCTTTTCCACCGCGGAAAGCACCGTCGTGGTCATCGCCGGCACGCCCAGGCCCATGCCGCTTGGCAGCAACGCGAACGCCGGCAGCATCAGCAGATAAGGGCTGCCTGCATCCAGCAGCAAAAGCAGGCCAAAACCGGCCGCATCGATCAGCGCGCCAAGCACCATCGGCAGGCGCGCGCCGGTGCGCCCGACCAGCCAGCCGCTGAAGATATTCACGCCGAAGAACGTGGCCGTCAGCGGCAGGTACGCCAGGCCGGTGCGCAACGCGCTATAGCCGTGCACGCGCTGCAAATACAAGCTGAGCAGAAACACGATGCCGTAATAGGTGAGGTTGACGATCACGCCGTACGCCACCGCCACGCTGAAACCCGGCGCCTTGAAGAAACGCAACGGCAACATCGGCGCAGCACTGCGCGATTCGGCCCACACGAACAACGGTGCCGTGATCAACGCGACGCCCGCGCAAGCAAGCACCAGCGGGTGCGTCCAGCCAAGTGGTTTGGCTTCGATCACCATCATCGTCAAGCCGGTCAGCGCGAGGATCGCCAACACCTGTCCGCGCAGATCGAAGCGACCATCGTGCGCCTTGCGTTCGGTTTCCGGTACGCGCCAGGTCAGCCATGCACCCACCACGCAAATGGGCACGTTGACGAAAAAGATGCTGCGCCAGCTGGTTACGCTCATCAGCAGGCCACCAATGATCGGGCCGGCCGCAATGGCGATCGCACCCGAAGCGGTCCACCAGCCGACGGCACGGGCGCGCAGCGCGTGCTCATGCGCCGTGGCATGGCTGAGCAAGGCCAGCGAGCAGGGCAGCATGGCCGCCGCGCCGATGCCTTGCAGCGTGCGCCCGCCGATCAGCATCGCCGCGTCGCTTGAGCAACCGCAAAACACCGAGGCAAGCGCAAACAGCAGCATGCCGCCGAGGTATACGCGCCGTGCACCCAGGCGATCGCCGAGATAGCCCATGCTCAGCAGCAGTACCGCAAACGCGAGCGCGTAAGCATCCACCACCCATTGCAGTCCGGCCACGCCCGAATGCAAATCGCCCGCAAGACGGGGCAACGCCACATTGACGATGGTGACGTCCAACTGCACCAAGGCAAAGCCGAAGCTGGCTGCGGTGGTGACGCGCGCGATGCCGTGGTGGGAGGAGCGCTGCTGATCCATGCGGATAAAAAGGAGGTGGGGCGACGATGAGTCGACCTTATGGCATGGCAAGTATGGATGTTTCGTGGAAGAGCGAAATATCCATTTTATGCTTCATATCCCCGCATTCACGAATCCATTCCACACGCTAGACAGATTGTCTGCATTCACCGTACCCAACCTACTAGCGAAACGCCACCCGGGCTGTGCGTTAAAGACAGGCGGTGCAAGAACCAAAGCCAATAAACTTCGAACAGCCGTCAAACACTCAATCGATGCCACGCCAGCGCGCGACCAGGCCGACCGATGCGATCAGCGCATCCGACAGCAACCGCATATCCGCCGGCATGTGTCGACGCCGTACATCCAGCAGCAAGGCGGCGCGCATCCGGTCGCTGTGATTCCACACCTCGTGGGGGTAAGTGTCGTCCCACAGCAAATGCTCGCCGTTGCCGATGCGGTGTTCCTGATCGTCGAGCGACAGCACGGCTGCGGGCCGGCCTTGCGCATCCACCGGCACGGACAGCCCGAGCTGATAACGCAACACGCCGCGAAAGGGACCGCGGTGCCGCGGAATATGTTTGCGTGGTGCCAGGAATGACAGCGTGGCCGACAGCACGTCCGGCGTGTTGGCGATCAGTTGCGCCAAGGTGGGGCAGGCTGCCAGGTGGTTGTCGATGTCCGTGCCGTACACCTTCAAGATGTAGACCCGCCAATCCTTGCCGTCGTGGGCGGAAATCGGCGTCTGCGCCGGCATTACTTCGTGAAAGCGCGGGATGGTTTGCATGCGCGCGGCTACCGCAAGCGCTTCGTCGCGAATCGCTTGCCATGCCTTCGCGAAGCGGACGGCATCGGGAAAATAGATGCCGGCGTCGAGCACCGGCGGCGTATCGATGCGCGCATCGTACAGGCGGCGTACCGCGTTGGCTGACAGGTCGTACAACAAGCTCATATGTTGTGGTGTCTTGTCGCGTGGACGCCATGGAGCGCCACGCATGCTCCCGTTTCCCGTAGCGGCACAACGTGAAGGCGGTCGGGCCGGGACAATGGTCGACGCCCGCGGTGATTGACCTCTATGGCGTCCTGCGCACGCAAAAGTTTGCGCCCACAGCTCATTGGCGTCATCGAGCAGTGCTATCGTCGGCCGTCGCTTCGAGCTAAGGCATGGCCATGGATGCAACGAATCGCATTTCCGCAAGTTTTCGCGCGGGAGCCGCCCGCCCGCCGTTGACACGCGCGCTGGTGGAAGCGGTGACCGCCTTGCTGGCGTCCATCGCGACCTTGCTCTGCGTGTCGGCCATCAGCCCTGAATCCGGCTCCGGCGTACTCGCCGTGGTGCTGTGCCTGTCGCTCTCGCGCAGCCAATTGGATCGGGATCGCCGTGGCCGCATCGAGGCGTTCTTCGTGCTGCCCGCGGTAGGCCTGGCCGCGGCAGGTATCGGCCTGCTGCTGCTACGTTTTCCCATCGCGGGTGCGCTGGTTTTCACGGCAGGCATGTTCTTGTCGATCTGGTTGCGGCGGTTCGGTCCCATGGCGCGCCGCGTCGGTTCACTGATCGCGCTGCCGTTCGTCACGCTGCTGACGGTGCCTTACATGCCGCCGCGGCATCATGGATTTGTTCCGCCGGTTTTGATGCCGATCCTGATCGCGCTGCTGGCCTTGTTCTGGGTCAACATGGTGCATGTGCTCGCCCAAGCGCTGCGCTTGCTGAAGCCGGTCACGCTGCAGGCTGCTGGGCATCCTGCGCCACCGGCGGAAAGCTCGCTGCGCCCCATCGCGTCCACGCGCATGGCGATCCAGATGGCGTTGGCGCTCGCCGTGGCGTTCGCCATCGGCTACGTGGTGTTTCCACGGCATTGGGCGTGGGTGGTACTGACCGCCTTTATCGTCAACAGCGGCAATCGCGGCCGCTTGGATGTCGCGCACAAAAGCGTGCAGCGCGTGCTCGGCGCGGCGGCGGGAACCATCGTTGCCGGGTTGGTCAGCACGCATTTGGACATCGACCGCCACACCATGGTCATGCTGATGCTCGCGGCGGTCTTTCTCGGCATGTGGCTGCGGCCGGTCAGCTACGGCTGGTGGGCATTGTTCGTCACCGTGGTGCTGGCGCTATTGCAGGATTTCGTCGGCGTTCCCGCATCGCACATGCTGTGGTCACGCCTGGAAGAAATTGCCGTGGGCGCTGTCATCGGCGTGGCGGCGGCATGGTTCGTCCTGCCAGTGCGTTCGACCAGCGTGTTGCGCAGGCGCATCGCCGATGCACTGGCTGCCCTCGCGGCGGCCATGGATCGGCAACAACCCACGCGTACACCGGATGCGTTTTTCACCGCGTTGCACGCCGTCGAACACATGGCGCCCGCGTTCCGCGCCACTCGCCACGTCGCGCGTTACGTTCGAAAGGACCGGCCAGCCGAATGGATCGACGTGTTGCTCACCTGCCGCGAACCGGCAGGCTCGCTGATCGAACAAGGCAAGGTGCCGGCGAACGTGTATCAGGCGCTGGGCCACGCACGTCGATCCATGCGCGAGCCGGAAGCCATTCTGCCGGCATTGCAGCAATTGCAGGCAAGCCTGCGACAGGCATGTGCTGAATGACGCCGGCGTGGCGGTATGCATGGACGTTGGCACGCCGGCGTTCGTGCGCCGATCCCCCCGGCCGGCGTGATCATCGGGGGGAATGATGTGCGGCACGCGTCAGGCGTTTGAAATCATCACGCGATTGCGCCCCGCACGCTTGGCTTCATACAACGCCGCGTCGGCGCGCCGGCGTGCGGGCATCATGTCCGGCTCGCTGGGATCGGCGATGGCGGCGCCGATGGATACGGTCAGCGCGTATGACTGGCCGGCGATATGGAACGACGTGCGCTCGACGGCGCTGCGAATTCGCTCGGCCAGCGCCAGCAGGCCGGCTTCTTTCACGGATGGCGACAGCACCAGAAATTCTTCGCCGCCCACGCGGCCGACCAGATCGCCCACGCGCAGCATGCGGCGGATGTTGTAGACCAATTCAAGCAGCACCCGATCGCCATCGTCGTGGCCGAAGCGGTCGTTGATGCTCTTGAAATGGTCGGCGTCGATCAACAGCACGCCGATCGGTTCCTTTCGCGTGCGCGCATGCGCGAGCAGGTCTTCCGAGGCTTCCAGCAGCCCAAGGCGATTGGTCACGCCGGTGAGCGGATCGATGCGGGCCAGATCATGCAATTCACGCTGCAGGATTTCGTTGTACAGCAGCAGAAACCCCACGCTGGCCATCAGCGGCTGCATGCCGAACAGAAACACGTACACCACGTTCACCGCAGTGGGCGTGCCGATGCTTTGCGGGGCCGACGACAGCAGCCACAGTGACACGTTACGCCATACCAACAAGGCAATGGCGAGCACGTACGCCCAAAGTAACAGGTACTGCGCGCGTGCATCGTGTTTCGGGCGGCCATTCCACAGCGCAGAAATATTGAGCATCGCCATGGCCAGCAAAAAAGCCGAACCCCACAGCACACGCAACCGATAATCCGGGTGGACGGCGGCGAGGTAAGTGGCGCCCAGCCAGGCGACCACGCCCAGCGCGATCGCCTCGCGCCAGCGCCGCTTGCGCTGCAGCACCATGCGTAACGCCACGATCGTCAATGCCTGCGCGCTCAAGTTGAACGTGTTGCCGACCAGCAGCACGGTCAGTGTCGATAGCTTGAAATCGAACGCCAGTATGAAATCGCCGCAGGCTTCGATCAGCAAGGACAGTGCGCGCAGGCGCAACCCTTGCACGGCATGGCTGCTGCCGATGCGCGTGCCGAACCACAGCATCAGCGCCAGCAGCAAGGCGTCGCCGCCGTTGACCAGCGATAGTGTCTCGACATTCAAATGCATCGCAGACTCCCGCCACCAAGCTTTGTCCCTGCACGTTCCGCGCAACCCATGGCAGCGCTGAAGCGCCCGGTGCTATCGCGCATTGCAACGCGTTATGGTCGACATGGCTGTGCTCCTCCTTTCCGCAGGCGCCCGGGGTCCGCATCGGCACGTACATGCTTGATTATTTGATTCGCCGATTGCTGCAATCAGGCAAGGACCATGCCATGGAAAAACGCGGCAAGCTGCCAGCCACGCCTGCGTGCGTGCGGGGGTGGCGTTTAGCTTTGTGAAAAAAGCGACTTAGATCGAGATTTGCCGGCCGATATCGACGGCCGGGTTGGCGGGGATGCGCAGGTAATCGTCGTCTCGCGCGCCGTACGCAACAGCAAGGCAAACACCACACCTACCTGGTGCGGTATGCCATGGCCGTCTTCACGCGCGACGATTTTTTCCATGCCGACGAAATAGGTCAGTTTGTCGGGGTGGCCAGGGCAGGCGTGCATGGCAATTGCACCGTCAAGCCGCCAGCGGCCATTTCCGGATTTCGCGCAATGTTGCGCTTCACGCCCAGCAAGGCCAGCAGCACCAGGATGCCGCCTTCGCCGTCGTTGTCGATGCGCGTGGCAAAGCCGGCGTACTTCACCGAAGTAATGATGATCAGTGTCCAGACCGGCAGCGACCTCGCGCCGAAAACGGTTGGCGGGTATTCCCGCCGGTCATGTCCACCATGGTCTTGAAGGTGTGCAACGGGCTGGTTCCGATATCCCGGACACCATGCCCGGCGCGCCGACCTCCAGCAGCGCGGACTTCTTTCGCGGATTCGTTGCGGTTTCCGCCAGGGGCTTGCGCCGCCCATCCCAAGATCGTCCCGGAACCCGGCCAAAATGACACAGGCTCAGCCGCTCGTGCCTGTTGCTTGCATGACGTGGCTGGCCTAAGGTCACGGACCTGTGTTCGACGATCTCTCGTTTCCACTACCCACGCCCCAGGAGAGAACCGCCATGCCCAAAGCCAACAAGGCCGACAAGCTCGCCAAAGCCAAGCAGCTGCGCAAGGCTCCGCTTAAAACCCCCAGCGCACTCGGTGAAGATGCCCGCCGCGACATTTCCGCCGAACTCAACACCCTGCTGGCCGACATCTTCGCGCTTTACCTGAAGACCAAGAACTTCCACTGGCACATGAGCGGCCCACATTTCCGCGACTATCACTTGTTGCTGGATGAGCAATCCGACGAAATCTATGCAACCACCGATCCCATCGCCGAGCGGGTGCGCAAGCTCGGTGGCACCACCTTGCGTTCCATCGGCGACATTGCCCGCCATCAACGCCTGGCCGACAACGATGCGGATTTCGTCAGCCCTGCCGACATGTTGGCGGAATTGCGCGAAGACAACGCACGCCTGGCCGAGTACATGCGCAAGACGCATGAGCTGTGCGACGAATACAACGACGTGGCTACCGCCAGCCTGCTGGAAAACTGGATCGACGAAGCGGAACGGCGCGTGTGGTTCCTGTTCGAGACAGGCCGCGCTGGTGAATAAATACGGCTAACGCAACCTCGCGAATGCTACGCCTCATCATGCCGGTTTTCGCCGGCATGATGAGTTCTGTAGCTATGTCCGGAGGATCAAGCAAAACGTTTCCCGGACAGCAGTGGGCTTGCGCCGGAATGACAGACATAAGACCTAGCGCGTAGCCAATTCGCTCACGCGATTGCGCAATCGCCCAAACGAGAACCACGGCATTTCCGCGTACGACGCGGCCACGATCCATCCCGCCGCCGTTATCACCGTCGAGATCAGCAACCCCGTCCACACAAAGCGCTGCGATGGCGTGGCCAGCACGGATGGAATCCATACCAGCACGGTGAAGCCGCCCATCATCCACGCTTCCAATGTCGCCGCCAGTCGCGGCACCATGTTCAAGGCGATCGCCAGGCCGGCGGCGATGTGCGCAATGCCGGTGAGGTACGCCCAGCCCAGGCGGTACGGAAGCCACGCCGGCACCATGCCTGCGGTTTCCTTGGCATACACCAGATGCTCCAGCCCGATCAGCGGCAGCGCCACCGCGAACGCGACGCGCGCGACATGCACCGCACGCATGCCAGTCAACCCCGCGACGTAAGGCGTATCGCCGGACGCTGCCGCAGATGCATACAGCACCCCGCACGCCGCGACCAAGGTAACGATCTCGGCGCAACCGCCCCATGTCACTTCATGCATCGGCGCCAGAATGACGCGTGGCATATGTAGCGCGAGCAACCACAACAAGGTGTAGGCCATCATCACGAAGGCGGCCGGCACCAGCGTGCGCCGCCATAGCAAACCTGCGCCGCCGACCGTCATGACGGCGCCCGCGAGCACAGCCAGAAACGCATGCCCAGGCAAATCCGGCGACACCGGTTGCCACACCGAGGCGAAATCTCGCGAGAACACGCCAAGCAGGCCCAGCGCCACGAACGCCAGGGCAAATACCACGCGACCCATATCGGCCATGCGCATGCAGGTTTTCCCGTTATCGTCAGTGCGTCCATTCAAGCGGGCGCCATGTACGGTTCAAGAGCCAATTGCACGGCAGGCCGGCAAGCCAATGGCGCCGCCGCCAGGATTTCGCCCCCCTTCGCGCCGCGCGGCGGCACGCCATGCGGTTAGCATGGCCGGCCAGATCATTCTTCAAGGAGCGCAAGCATGGATCGTCGGGATTGGCTCAAAGGCATGGCGGCGGGCGCGGCGGCGCTGGCCATGCGTCCCTCGTTGTTGTTGGCAGGCACGCAAGACACCAACGCCCAACTGGCTGCGCTCGAACGCCGACATGGCGGGCGCCTCGGCGTGGCGATACTCGATACCGGCAACGGACACCGTGGCGGCTATCGTGCCGACGAACGCTTCCTGCTCTGCAGCACGTTCAAGATGCTGCTGGCGGCGGTAGTGCTGCTGCGCGTCGATCGCGGTACGGAACGGCTGGATACACGCTTGGTGTTCGGCAAGGAGGACCTGCTTGAATACGCGCCCATCACCAGTCAGCACGCCGGCCCGCCAGGCATGACCATCGCGGAACTCTGCCACGCTGCCATCACGCTGAGCGACAACACTGCGGCCAATGTGTTGATGAAGCACCTGGGCGGTCCGCATGTCGTGACCGATCTTGCGCGCCAGCTTGGCGATACGCTTACCCGCCTGGATCGCATGGAGCCCGAACTCAACCGGAAGACTCCCGATGGCTTGAGCGATACCACCACGCCCAACGCCATGATGGCGAATACGCAAAAACTGCTGCTCGGCCATGTGCTTTCCGATACCTCGCGCAAACAGCTGAGCGACTGGATGCTCGGCACCACTACTGGCAAAAAGCTCATCCGCGCCGGCCTGCCGTCTGACTGGCGGATTGGCGAAAAGACTGGCGCCAACGGTTTTCAGAACAACGACGTCGCCATCTTGTGGCCACCGGGACGCAAGCCATTGCTGGTGGCTGCGTACTACGAAAATGAAGCGACGGATACGGCTGGGCGCAGCGCTGTATTGGCAGCCGTCGGCCGTGTCGTCGCAACGATAGCGTAGGTTGCCAGAAACACCTCCGCCTCACGGCCACCATTCCCACGGAAGCGGGAATCCATTTTCAGGGATGCATCAGAGCAAATGGATTCCGGCATCTGCGCACTACTGTCCGGAGAAATTTTTCGCCGTTCTTGCAGGAAAGCTAAAATCCAGCGACTTGAAAATCTGCAAAGGCACTGGATTCCAGCTTTCGCTGGAATG
>NZ_DAIOEU010000030.1:0-57606 GCF_036746095.1 Dyella sp. | reverse complement strand
GCCGCGCAGCCATTGCCGCTGCCAATGCGCGAAGTCCGCGTACTGGATCGGCAGCTCCGGCAACGGCGAGGGCGCGCCCTGCAGGAAGGCGCGATACAGCGCGGCCACTTCGCGCACCACCACGCCCATCGACCAGCCATCGGACACAATGTGGTGCATGGTCAGCAGCAGGATGTGTTCCTGTTGCGCCAGGAGGATCAGGCTGAAGCGCACCAGCGGGCCGGTGGCAAGGTCGAACGACTGGTTTGCTTCCTCCTGCATGCGCAGGCGTGCGCGCGCTTCACGCTCATCGCCAGCCAGTTCGCCGAGGTCGACGATCGCCATCGCTGACGATACATGCGGCGCAATCACCTGCACCGGCTCGCCGTCATGCATGGCAAAGCGGGTACGCAATGCGTCATGGCGGCGCACGATCTCGTTGAGCGTTTTCGCCAGGGCATCGACGTCGAGCTGCCCCCTCAGGCGCACCGCCGCGGGTATGTTGTAGATAGCGCGCTGCGTTTCGAATTGGTCCAGGAACCACAGGCGCTGCTGCGCGAACGACAACGGCAGCGGTTCATTGCGCGGCGCCGGTGGTATTGCCTGCCCGTTCGGCGACGCCGCCACCGCATCGCCCGATTCGATGCGCGCCAGCAGCGCCTGCACGGTGGGCGCTTCAAAGATGCTCTGCACCGGCAACTCGACGCCGAACTCGGTACGGATTCTCGACACCAGTTGCGTGGCCAGCAGGGAATCGCCGCCAAGTTCGAAGAAATGGTCGTCGCTCTCCACGGATGGACGGCCAAACAGCTCCTGCCACATGGCGGTGAGTGCTTGCAGCCGGCTGGCCGGCGGCGCGCCCTGCTCCGCCGTTGCTGCGGCAGGCAGCTCACGGTGCACGGGCTGGCGCGCAAAGTCCGGCACGTCCGGATACGGCACGTCGGTCCAGTAGCGCTCGCGTGCGAACGGATACGTCGGCAGGCTGATGCGTCGCGGATGCGCGTTTGCGTACAGGGCACGCCAATCCAGGTTCAGGCCCTTTGTCCACAGTTTCAGCAGCTTGGCGAATTTGCCCTTGGCCACCCACGCCTGCACCATCGCGGCCAGGTCTTCGTCGCCCGCCAGCATCGACAACGCGCCACGCTTTGCCTGGCCACGATGGATGCCTTCCACGTTTTCACCACCCGCGACGAAGGCCGTCAATTTCTGTTGCAGGTCATGCAGCGAATCCGCCAGCAGTGCCAGGCGCTCTTCCATCGCCTCACGGCCCACCTGCAAGGTGTACGCCACGTTCGCCAGCGTCATATCGGCATGCGGCGAGGCGATCGCCGCCAGCAGTTGTCGTGCGCGCTCTTGCAGGCGCTCCGGATTGCGTGCCGATAGCACGATCATCGCGGGCGCCGACGACATCTGTTCCGCACTGGGTGGCGCCACGTATTCCTCGATTACCACATGCGCATTCGCGCCGCCCGCGCCGAACGACGATACGCCAGCGATGCGTGGCAGCTCGCGCAGTTCGCCATCCGCTTCCATCACGGGACGCGGCCATGGCGCCAGGCTCTGTTGCAGCACGAAAGGTGTGTCGGCGAAGCGAATGCTGGGGTTGGGCGTGCTCGCATGCAGCGTGGGCGCCAGGGCTTGATGCTTCATCTGCATCAGCACCTTGCTGATGGCAACGAAGCCGCTGGCGCTTTCGCTGTGGCCCACGTTCGACTTGTGCGAGCCGATGGCGCAGAACTGGGTGTCCTGCGTCCAGTGGCGGAACGCCTTGGTGAGCCCGGCAATCTCGATCGGATCGCCCAGGCTGCTGCCGGTACCCTGCGCCTCCACGTAACTCACGCAGCGCGCATCGATGCCCGCGCGCTGCATGGCATCGCGCACGACCTGCGCCTGCAGGTTGGGACTGGGCACCATATAGCTGTGGGTCTTGCCGCCCGCGTTGATGGCGCTGCCCTTGATCACGCCATGGATATGGTCGCCATCGGCCACTGCCCGATCCAACGGCTTGAGCACAAGCGCGCCCACCGCTTCGCTGTCCACGAAACCATCGCCGCCCGCGCCGAACGAACGGCACGCATCGCCGCTGGACAGCAGCATCAGCGAAGACAGGTCGATCAGGTGCGCGGGCGCGGTAATCAGGTTCACGCCGCCGGCGATCGCCACCTCGCTGTCGCCGCTGCGCAGGCTTTCGATCGCCAGGTGCACGGCGGTCAGCGATGACGAGCACGCCGTGTCCACCGCCATGCTCGGCCCCTGGAAATTGAACAGGTAGGACACGCGGTTGGCGAACGACCAGAAACGCACGCCGGTGGCGTAGTGCTCGTTCAACACGCCGACGAAGGTGCCGATCTTGCGGCTGCTGCACAGGCTTTCCGGCGTGTAGCCGGCGTCCTCGATGCTGGCGTACACCTCCTGCAGGAACAATCGCTCCTGCGGACTCATCAGCTGCGCTTCGCGCGGGGTGATGTTGAAGAACAGACGGTCGAAGCCAGCGATGTCGTTCAACCAGCCTGCGTAGCGCGTGTTGGTCTTGCCGGGTTGGTTCTTGCGGTCGTCGAAATAGCGGGCGTGGTCCCAGCGCTCCGGCGGTACCGGTGCAATGCAGTTGCGTCCCGCGGCGAGGTTGTCCCAGAACTGGTTGACGTTATCGGCGCCGGGGTAGCGGCCGGAGAGGCCGATGATGGCGATGTCCATGCGCTGGGCGACAGGTGCGTCTATGGATGCCGATGCCTTAGTTGCCGGAAAACCACCCTTCGTCATCCCAGCGAAAGCTGGGATCCAGCGACTTTCGCCCAAAGGCACCGGATTCCAGCTTTCGCTGGAATGACGAGCAGAAATTTCCGGCGGCTGAAAAACCATCGATTCATGTGCTGGGGTGACGAGTGGCGGGGCGGCGGAATCCAACCCCGTCCACCGTACCAACGCCTCCGCTTGGCCCTCCATGAAGTGCTCCACCAAGCGCTCTATCGTCGGGTATTCAAACAACAACGTCGTACTGATGTTGTCCGCCCCAAACACCTCCGCCAGCGCGTTGGTCAACTCCATCACCAGGAACGAATCGATGCCGTATTCGTCAAAGCCGGCGGTGGCATCGATCGCCTCCGGCGCAAGGCCGACGCTCTTGCCGATCAGCTTCTGGAACTCGCGAATGCTTCGGTCGCGCAGCATCTCGCTTGCCACGGCGGCAACAGGTTTCGCATCGCTCATCGTTGCGGTATTCCGGTGAGTGTGCGTGCCGCGCGTCGCATCGGGATCGAAGGCGCGGAAACTGAATTGACTGAAGCGGATGCAGACCAGGCCATCCGCATCGCACAGGTCGATGTCGAGCTTGCGTACCGCATCCGCCGGGGAGCTGCCTTCGCTGTAGCGCACGAGCGCCCACATCCGGGAGGTGCAAGGCGCGCGGACTTCCAACGCTTCCAGTGCGAACGGCAGCATCAGCGTCAGTGTTTCAGGCGATGAGAGCTGCAAGCCGAGCGGTGCCTGCAAGGCGGCATCGAGCAGGCTCGGATGCAAGACGTACTCATCGAATGAAGCGGCAACGGTGTCCGGCAAGGTGATGCGCGCCAGCACCTGGTTGTTGCCGATGAAAAGTTCATCCAGTGCGCGGAAGGCCGGCCCGTAATGCAGGCCGTGCTGCTGGAATATGGCGTGGCATTGCGCGCCGTCGACATGCGTCACGCTGCATTGTTCGCGCCATGCGGCCAGGTCGTGGCGCGCGGCTTGGGCGTGCGCATCAATGGGCGAGGTCCACACGCTGCCCTGTCCATGCAACGACGCCGAGCCATCGATATCGCCATGGATGTCGTAGTGGATCGCGCCACCTGATTCCGCGCGCAGGGTCAGGTGCACGTCCAGGCCCGCATTCGGCACTACCACCGGCCTTGCCCAGGTCACCTTGCGTAATGACAGGCCGTGCTGCGCATGCGTCGACAGCCGCGCCGCCGCAAGCGCCATCTCCAGTTGCGCCACGCCGGGCAAGACGCGCATGCCCGTCACGACGTGGTCGGCCAGGAAGAATTCCCCGCCATGGAAGCGGCTGCTGAAGCGTTGTGCCGACAGGTCAGAGGTGTTGCGATGTAGCAAGGGATGCAGGCATGGCGACGCGGCTTGCACGGCACCCGCATGCGGTTGCGCAAACGGAACGGCATAACGCTCGCGCGCGAAGGGATAGGTCGGCAGGCTGATGCGGCGCGGTATGCGTGCGCCATACAAGGCGCGCCAGTCGACAGCGCTGCCCTTTACCCATGCACTCAGCAGCGCATCCAGGTCGCTGCCCTCCGGCGCAGTAGAAACGGCCGGCGCATCTTTCTGGCGCCGCACTTGTCCGCGGTACAGGCCGTTCTCCTCGCCCGCAAGGAAGCGCATCAGCTTCTCGCGCAACTCGGCGAGCGAGCTGGCGACGAAGCCGAGCCGTTCCTCCATCGCTTCTCGCCCCACTTGCAGCGTGCAGGCCAGGTCATCCAATGCAACGTCAGGCTGCGCATCCAGGAATGCCAGCAGCGCCTGCGCCTGTTCGCGCAGGCGCGCTTCCTGGCGTGCCGACAGCACGATGGCGCAGGGCCGGTTTGCATTCGATGTCATGCGTGCCGGCGGCACGTATTCCTCCAGCACCACGTGCGCATTCACGCCGCCGAAACCGAACGAACTCACGCCGGCGCGGCGTGGCAATGCACGGCCGCGCGCATCGCGCATGGCCGTCCATTCGCGTGCCTCCTGCACCACGTAGAACGGGCTGCCATCCAGCTCGATGTATGGATTGAGCCGTTCGCTGTGCAGGCTTTTGACCAGCGTGCGGTGCTTCATCTGCAACAGCACCTTGACCACGCCCGCGATGCCGGCCGCCAGTTCCAGGTGGCCGATATTGGTTTTCACCGAACCCAGGCCGCAATGTGGCTGCGCCGCGGCGTTGGCGCCGCCATCCGCATACAGGCTATCGAACGCCATCTTCAAGCCGTTGATTTCGATCGGATCGCCCAGCGGCGTGCCGGTGCCGTGCGTTTCGATATAGGTAATGCTGCGCGGATCGACGCCGGCCTCGCGATGCGCCTTCATCACCACCGCGGCCTGCGCCTTGGTATTGGGCGCGGTCAGCGAATTGGCGCGGCCGCCGTGATTCTCCGCGACGCCGCGGATCACACCATGGATGGGATCGCCGTCGCGCTCGGCCTCCGACAACTTTTTCAGCACCAGCATCGCGACACCTTCGCCGCGCACGTAGCCGTTGGCCTCGCTGGAGAAGGTCTTGCAGCGGCCGTCCTCGCACAACATGCCGGATTTATCGAGGCTGATATGCGCCTCGGGCGTCACGATGGTGTTGACGCCGCCGACGATGGCGATGCCTGCATCGCCATTGCGCAGCGCCATTACGCCACGGCGCAGCGCCACCAGCGAACTGGAACATGCCGTTTCCACCGGCTCGCTGGGGCCGTGAAAATCCAGCAGATAGCTGATGCGGTTGGGGCCGACCGAAGGCACGCCGGCGGTGGATGAATACGCCTGCCCCCACAGGTTGGCGCGATGCAGCAGCGTGCCGTAGCCGGGCGCGCCGGTGCCGACGTAGATGGCCGTATCGCTGCCAGCCAGCTGCGAGGCGGCATAGCCGGCATCTTCCAGCGCCTTCCATACGTGGATCATCATCAGGCGCTGCTGCGGATCCATCATCTGCGCTTCCTTGGGCGAGATGCTGAAGAACATCGGATCGAACTCGTCGACACCGTCGATGAAGCCGCCCCACTTGATGCGTGTCTTGTTTTCTTCCCGCGCCGGATCGCCGTAGCACGCGCGCCAATCCCAGCGCTCGGGCGGAATCTCGCTGATGCAATCCTTGCCGTCGCGCAGGTTGCGCCAGAAGGCATCGAGATCGCGCGCCTGCGGTAACTGCCCGCTCATGCCGATGATGGCGATGGGTTCGGGGGCATCGGGTGTGTGCGGAATGCTGACGCTTGCTGTGTGCAGTTGTGCGGGCACCGCACGTTTCGGTGAAGCGGCAACTTCGGCGTCGCTTGCGATCACTGCGTCGTGATGCTCACGCAGCAGGTAGTCGGCCAGGCCGGCTACGGTTGGGTACTCGAAGAAAATCGTGGGCTTCAGCTCGAGCCGGTAGCGGTCGTTGATGGCGTTGCAGAATTCGGTGAGCGTGACCGAATCGAAACCGTATTCGCTGAGCACGGTGCCGCTGTCGATGTCATCCGGCTTGACCTTGATGAGGGCGGAGACGAGGTCGATCAGGGTTTGCTTGACGTCATCCGTTGCGTTTTCTGTCCTCGTCATTCCGCCGGACACTGACATCCGGTGCCTTTCGGCCAGAGTCGCTGGGTCCCGGCTTTCGCCGGGATGACGGGTGGGAGCATCTGGCGATTGAAGCAACAGCGCCGCGCGAATCCGCCCCGCATCCCCCGCCACCACCAGCACCTGATGCAAGCCGCTCGCCAGCGCCTGCCGCAACGCCAGCACGCCACGATCAGTAGCCAGCGCGTGCACACCCAGTTGCTGGGCCACCATCGCGCGCGTGGCGGCGTCCACCTGCATGCCGCCCTCGTCCCACAGCGGCCAGTTGATCGACAGAGTGCGGCCATGCCGCTGGCCGCGTGCCACCAGTTCGGCGCGGTGTTGTGCGAAGGCATCCATGAAGCCGTTCGCCGCGGCGTAGTCGGCCTGCCCCAGGTTGCCCACTGCACCGGCCATGGACGAGAAACAGACGAAGACATCGAGCGCCATGTCGCGGCTGGCGTGGTCGAGATTCAGCGTGCCCGCCACTTTCGCGGCCAGCACTTGATCCAGTTGCTGCCGGGTCTTGCGCACGATGAAGCTGTCGCGCAGCACGCCTGCGCTGTGGATGATGCCGTCCAGGCTTTCGAATTCCTCCGGGATGCTCTGCACCAGCTGCGTCAGCGCGGCGGCATCGGTGACGTCCACCGCGTGATAGCGCACCACGGCGCCGAGTGTTTCCAGCTGCCGCAGGTTCGCCTGGATCGCTTCGTTCAATGGCGAGCGGCCGGTCAGAACCAGCACGGGATTGCGCGCCTGTTGCGCGATGTCGCGCGCGAAGATCAAACCCAGTCCGCCCGCGCCGCCGGTGATCAGGTACACGCCGTGCGCCTTCCATGGCGACGGCGCAGTAGATGACGGTTGCCATTCGGCCCATGCGCCGACCTGGCGCTCGCCGTTGACGTAACGCACAAGGGGTGCCTCGCTGCCGCGGTTGTCCAGCAAAGCCTGCGCGATGTCCTGGCCATGCTCGATGCAGATCATCTGCCCGAACAGGCGCAGGTTCTCCTGTTGGGCGGTACGCAGCATGCCGCCCAAGCCGGCGAGCGTTCGCGCCATGCCCTCGCCCGGCACCGCCACTTGCAACCATGATTTGCCGCGCTGGGTCGCCAACGCCTGCAGATGTTCCAGCAAGCTTGCCGCTGCCGCTTCGTAGTACTGGGCGGGATCGCCTTCCACGGCGAGCGCGAGGCAGGTGGCTTGCGGCATGCAGGCCTGCACGCGCTCGATGACGGCTGCATCGGCGCCGCACACCAGCACGCGATGGTGCGCGATTTCGGCCTCGTCACGTCTCGTTGCGGCTTGCGCGATCCAGGCAGGCTGAAACAGCAGCGTTTCAATCGGCGCACTGGCAGCCGGCATGGGTGCGCTTTCCTGCATGGCAGGTGCCGGCTCGTTGCGTACAACCTGCGCCGGTGCCGCGCTCAGCGTGATCCAGTGGCGCTCGCGCGCGAACGGATACGTTGGCAGGCTGATGCGTCGCGGGTGCTGGTTGCCATACAGGCGCCGCCAATCGAAGGCCAGGCCCTTCACCCAAAGCTCCAGCAATTTGCCGAACTTGCCCTTGGCGATCCAGGCGGACACTGCCGCGTCGATATCGTCATCGCCAACCAGGGCCGACAGGGCATCCTTGTTCGGCTTCACCTGGCCGCGATACAGATCCTCGATGGCGGTGTCTCCCGCCGCATAGGCGGCGAGCTTTTCGCGCAGCTCGTCCAGCGACGTCACCAGCATGGCCAGCCGCTCGTCCATCGCTTCGCGGCCCACCTGCAGCGTATACGCCAGATCGTGCAGCGCGATGGCGTCATCCTCGTCGATCGCCGCAAGCAACTGCCGCACCTGTTCGTGCAGGCGGTCGGCGTGACGCGCAGACAGCACCACGATTGCCGGGCCGCTCCACGCGGACGACGCACGCATCTGGCGGTATTCCTCGATCACCACGTGCGCATTCGCGCCGCCGGCGCCGAACGAGGAAATACCAGCGATGCGCGGATATTCGCGCTTGACGCCATTGACCTCCAGCACCGGGCGCTGCCACGGCGCCAAGGCCTGCTGCACCACGAACGGCGTCTGCGCAAAATCGATGTTCGGGTTGAGCACGTGCGAATGCAGGCTGGGCGCCAGCTGGCCGTGCTTCAGTTGCAGCAGCACTTTCGTCACGCCGGCAATGCCGGCCGCGCTTTCGCAATGGCCGATGTTCGACTTGGCCGAGCCGATCGCGCAGAACTGCGTCGCCGTCGTCCAATGGTGGAATGCTTTGGACAAGCCGGCGATCTCGATCGGGTCGCCCAGGCTGGTGCCGGTGCCGTGCGCTTCCACGTAGCTCAGCGCACGCGCATCCGTGCGCGCTTCGCGCAGCGCGCGCTCGATCACCTTGGCCTGCGCGTTCGGGTTCGGCACGGTGTAGCCGTTGGTGCGGCCACCGTGGTTGATCGAGCTGCCCTTGATCACGCCATAGATGTGATCGCCATCGGCCTGCGCCTGCGCCAGCGGTTTCAGCAATACGGCGCCCACGCCTTCGCCCGGTACGTAGCCTTCGCCGCCTTCGCCGAAACTCTCGCAGCGGCCCTTGCCGGAGATGAACTTGCCTTGTGCCAGCAGCAGGTATTTGTTCGGGTGCACCGATACGTTCACGCCACCGGCGATGGCCGCCGCGCAATCGCCGCGCTGCAGTGCGCGGCTGGCCAGATGGATCGCCGTCAATGACGAGGAGCACATCGTGTCCAGCGCCAGGCTGGGGCCGTTGAAATTGCAGAAATAGGAGATGCGGTTGGCGATCGACGCCGGGCTGCCCGGCAATGCCACGGCACGTCCGCGTTCCTGTTCCTGCGCGCCGTAGAGCTGGTATTCCTCGTACATCACACCGACGAATACGCCGACGTCGCCATCATCAGCGACGTTCTCGCGGGTATAGCCGGCATCCTCCAGCGTGGCGTGCACGCATTCCAGGAACAGGCGTTCCTGCGGATCCATCAGCTCCGCTTCGCGCGGCGAGATGTTGAAGAACAGCGGATCGAACAGGTCCACACCATCGATAAAGCCGCCCCATTTGCCATACGTCTTGCCGGGCTTGTTGCGGTCCTGGTCGAAGTAGCGCGCGTGATCCCAGCGCTCCACCGGTATCTCGGTAATGCTGTCCCTGCCCTGGCTCAGGTTGCGCCAGAACTGCTTGAGATCGTTGGCCTGTGGATAGCGCCCAGCCAGGCCGACAATGGCGATGTCGCCCACCACCGGCGTGCTGCGTGACACAAAGCGCGAGCGCAGCGGGCTGGCCGTCGCGCGCGTGACGGGAAGCTGCGCCGCTTGCACGGCAACCGGCGATGCCGCCGGCGCATCGCCCAGCAACGCGATCAATTCACTTGCATGGCGCTCCACGAAATAACCGGCCAGCGTGGCGATGGTCTGGTATTCGAAGAACAGGGTCTTCGGCAGCGCACCGAACGCCTTTTCCAATTGCGCGGTGAGGTCCATCACCATCACCGAATCGATGCCGTACGCCTCCAGGCGCGCGTTGGCGTCGATGCCTTGCGGCGGCAGCTTGAGCGTGGACGAGAGCAGGCGCAGGAGGTAACGCAGCGTGCGCTCGTGCAGATCGTTCGCCGTGGCTTGCGTCGCATGCGGCGCGGACGGTGTATCGGCTTTTTCTGCAACCTCACCAAGCAGGGCCGCTTGCAAACGCTCGCGCTCGCCTTCGGCCACCAGCACCTGCGCTTGGCCCTGCGCCAACGCGCTGGCCAGCGCCATGCAACCGTTCGCCGTGCGCAGCGGTGTCATGCCCCACTGCTGCTGCAGATGACGACGCGTGGCCTCATCCACCTGCATGCCGCCCGCTTGCCACAGCGGCCAGTCGATCGACAGCGTGCGGCCGTGCCGCGCGCCCTGCTCCACGAGTTCACGGCGATGGTGCGCGAACGCATCCATGAAGGCATTCGCCGCCGCATAGTCCGCCTGCCCCACGTTGCCGACCGCGCCGGCAATGGACGAGAACATCACGAACACGTCCAGGGGCAATTCGCGGCTGGCTTCGTCCAGGTGCAAGGTGCCGTCGACTTTCGCGCGCAGCACGGCGGCCAGTTCGTCCGGCGTTTTCTTCATCAGGAAGCTGTCGCGCAGCACGCCCGCGCTGTGCACGATGCCATGCAGCGCGCCGCATTCGGCCACGATCTCGCGAATCGCCGTTTGTACGGCGTCGCGTTCGCCCACGTCCAGCACGCGGTAGCGCACGCGCGCGCCCAGCGCCTCCAGTTCGGCGAATTGCGCACGCACCGATTCGCCTGGCTGCGAGCGCCCGGTGAGCACCAGCGTTGCGCCGCGCGCCTGGCTGGCGATGTCGCGCGCAAAGATCAGGCCCAGGCCGCCGGCACCGCCGGTGATCAGGTACACGCCGCCGTCTCGCCAGGGCATTGGCGCGTCGGTTGATACCTGCAGCGTTTCCCACGCGGCGATTTGCCGTTCGCCGTGCGCGTAGCGGATGCGCGACGATGGAACATGCAGGTTTTCCAGCAGGACTTGCGCCGCTTCCTGCTGCGGCGCCACGTCGATCACCTGCCAGTGGATGTGCGGATATTCCAGCTGCGCCGTGCGCAGCATGCCAGCCAGCCCGGCGAACACTTGCTCGGCGCCTGTGTCGGGCACCACCACCTGCACCAGCTGCCGGCCCGCTTCGCGACCCAGCGTCGGCAACTTCTGCAACAGATAGTGCGCCGCTTCGGCATAACCCCGTGCGAGATCGATGCTGGCGGCAAAGCTCGCGCAATCGGCTTGAGGCAACTGGGCGCGCACCTTTTCTGCGCTCGTCGCGCCCTGCCCGCACAGCAGCACCAGGTGTTGCGCGATGGCATGGCTCGGCGCCGCCTGGACCGGCAGCGGCTTCCACGCCGGCGCTGCCAACAGCATCCGTTCGGGCGATGCGGACGCATTGCGTGCGGCCGAGGCATGCAATGTCAGTTGCGTGATGCGCGCGCACAGCTTGCCGGCGTCGTCGTACACGTCGATATCGAACTGCCGCGTCGCCTCATCCGACGATGCCACCGCACGCACCCATGCCCATGCCGTGGCGGGACACGTGGATACCGGTTCCAGCGCTCCCACGCTGGCAGGCACCCATACGGCATTCGATGCAGCGCCCTGCACGATGCCCAGCGTTGCCTGCATGGCCGCATCGAGCAGCGCGGGATGCAAGGGATAGTCGTCTTGCGCATCTGGCAGCACCGTCGGCAAAGCGATGCGCGCGAGCGTTTCATCCTGGCCGATCCATAGCTCCTGCACGCCCTGGAACGTGGGGCCGTAACGCAGCCCCATGCGTTCGAACAAGGCATAGCACTGCTGCGCATCCAGCCGTTGCGCGCCGCATCGTGCACGCAATGAATCCAGGTCATGCACGGCCGGCGCCGCATGGCTTGCGGCTAGCGTTGCGTAGCCACGGCTGTAGACCGTCTCGTCGGCGTCGCCATGCAACTCAAACGTAACCAGCTCATCGCCTTGCGGCGTCAAGCTGACATGCACGCCGATGCCGTCGCCAGTCGCCGTGGCCGGACGCAACCACGCTACGTCGTGCAGGCGCAGCGCGAGCGGCTCGCCGATGGATTCGCCGATGGCACGCCGTGCCATTTCCAGCTGCACGGCGGCGGGCATTACACGCGCGCCGTGTACGCGATGGTCGGCGAGGAAATATTCCTCGCCATTGAAGCGCGAACTGAAACGCTGCGCGGCAAAGGTGGAGGTATTGCGGTGCAGGAGCGGATGCAGCACACCCGCGTCCGTCGCCATGGCCGGGCCAGTGGGAATCCAGTAGCGCTCGCCTGCGAACGGATACGTCGGCAGGCTGATGCGGCGCGGACGCCCTCCCTTCGCATACAGGCGCTGCCAGTCGTACGGGAGCCCGTTGACCCACCACTCCAGCAGCTTGGCGAACTGCCCTTTTGCCAGCCACGCGTCGAGCATGGCATCGACGCCATCGCCGCCGGCAAGATTCAATAGCGTGCCCTGCTCAGCGTTGGCATGCCCGCGATACAACCCGTCGATCGTGCTTGCGCCGGTCAGATAGGCGCGCAGTTTTTCGCGCAGCTGGTCCAGCGAATGCACCAGCAGGCCGAGGCGTTCGTCCATCGCTTCGCGGCCGACCTGCAGCGTGTAGGCCACATCGTGCAGCGCATAGTCTGCACTCGCTTCAAGCGCGGACAGTAGACGCCTGGATTGTTCCAGCAGGCGATCCGCGCTGCGAGCGGATAGCACCACCAGGGCGGGACCATTCAAGGCATGCTGCGCTTGGAGCGGGACGCGGTATTCCTCGATCACCACGTGCGCATTCGCACCGCCGGCACCGAACGAGGAAACGCCCGCGAGCCGCGGGTATTCGCGCGGCACGCCATCGACATTCAACACCGGGCGCTGCCATGGCGCCAAGGCCTGCTGCACCACGAACGGCGTCTGCGCAAAATCGATGTTCGGGTTCAGCACCTCCGAGTGCAGGCTGGGCGCAAGCTGGCCGTGCTTGAGTTGCAGCAGCACTTTCGTGACGCCGGCAATGCCGGCCGCGCTCTCGCAATGGCCGATGTTCGACTTGGCCGAACCGATCGCGCAGAACTGCGTATCCGGCGTCCATTGGCGGAATGCTTTCGACAAGCCGGCGATCTCGATCGGATCGCCCAGGCTGGTGCCCGTGCCATGCGCCTCGATGTAGCTCACGGCGCGCGCGTCGATGCGCGCTTCGCGCAGGGCGCGCTCGATCACCTGCGCTTGCGCATTCGGATTGGGCACGGTGAAACCGTTGGTCTTGCCGCCGTGGTTGATCGCGGTTGCCCTGACCACGCCATAGATGTGATCGCCATCGGCCTGCGCCTGCGCCAGCGGTTTGAGCAACACCGCGCCCACGCCTTCGCCCGGCACGTAGCCTTCGCCACCTTCGCCGAAACTCTCGCAGCGGCCCTTGCCGGAAATGAACCACCCCTGCGCCAGCATCAGGTACTTGTTGGGATGTACCGACACGTTTACGCCACCGGCGATCGCCACCGAACAGCCGCCCTGGCGCAACGCCTGGCAGGCCAGGTGGATCGCTGTCAGCGACGAGGAACACATGGTGTCCAGCATCAGGCTGGGGCCGTGGAAGTTGTAGAAATACGAGATGCGGTTGGCGATGGAAGCCGGGCTTCCCGGCACCGCGATCGGCCGGCCGAGCGCCTGCTCCTGCGCGGCGAGCATGCGGTATTCCTCGTACATCACGCCGACGAACACGCCGACGTTGCCATCATGTGCAACGTTCTCGCGCGTGTAGCCGGCATCTTCCAGCGTGGCGTGCACGCATTCGAGGAACAAGCGTTCCTGCGGGTCCATCAATTCCGCTTCGCGCGGCGAGATGTTGAAGAACAGCGGATCGAAGCGGTCGACGCCGTCGATAAAGCCGCCCCACTTGCCGTAGCACTTGCCCGGCTTGCCGCGCTGTTCGTCGAAATAGCGCGCGTGGTTCCAGCGCTCCGGCGGAATCTCGGTGATGCTGTCGCGACCCTGGCTCAGGTTGGCCCAGAACTGATCCAGGTCCATCGCCTGCGGATAACGGCCGGCGAGCCCGATGATGGCGATCTCGCCAACCTCATCGTTCGTATCTTTGTGGCGGGCCGGCGCCGCGTAACGTGATTGTTGCGCACCAGGTACGGGCCGCATGCGTTCGGCTTTTTGCGCAGGCGGTGGTGTGGCGATTGCTGCAACGGCGCGGCGCTCGCCCAGCAGTGCTGCCATCGCTGCGCGATGATGCTGCACGAAGTAATCGCTCAGCGCGGCCAACGTCTGGTATTCGAAAAACAGCGTCTTCGGCAACGGGCCGAATTGCCGCTCCAGCGTGCGCGTCAGCTCCAGCACCATGATGGAATCGATGCCATAGGCTTCCAGTTGCGCCTGCGGATTGATCTTGTGCGCGGGGGTTTTCAGGGTGGTGGCGAGGAAATGCACGAAATGGCGAATGGCGCGTGCGTGCAGGTCGTCAGCGACCTCGGGTTCCGCTGCGGCTTGCGCATCAGGCATGGCCACATCGTCGGCCATGCGGACACGATCGCCAATGGGTGCAGGATCCAGCATGCGCAGGCCAAGCTGCAGAAAGCGCAGGCATACCTTGCCCTGTTCGTCGCAGACGTCGATGTCCACGATGCGCACCGCATCGCTAGTCGAGCTCCCGCCACGCACGACCACCCGTGCCTGATCAGGGCATGGCGCCAGCACGTCCAGGCGCTGCAGTGCGAACGGCAGCATCAAGGCAGGTTCGCGCCCTGCGCCGATATCCAGGCCGATCGCCGCCTGCCATGCGGCATCGAGCAGGCTGGGATGCAGCACGTAGCGATGCTTGCCGGCAAGCTGCGACGGCGGCAGCGCGATCTGCGCGAGCGCCACGCCCTCGCCCGCAAAAAGCGACAGCAATCCCTGGAAGCCCTCGCCATAGTGCAGCCCCAACCGGTGGAACGTGTCGTAGCACGCAGCGGCATCCCAATGCGCCCGCGTGCATGACTCGCGCAGCGCTGGCAGGTCGTGGGCAGCCGGTTCCGAAGATGCGGTCGTTTGGGTCGCCACGCCACGGCTGTAGATCGCGGCCTCGCCGTCGTCCAGGTCCGCATGCACCTCGTAGGCGATATCGCCGTGCCCGTCCACGCGCAGCGACACATGCAGCTGCACGCTGTGTTCGGCGCACAGCACCGGACGCTCCCACACGATGTCTTTCAGGTGCACGGGCACTGGCGCATCCAACGCGGCGCTCGCCGCGGCACGCGCCATTTCCAGCTGCGCCACGCCCGGCAGCACGCGCTTGTCGCGCACGATGTGATCGGCGAATACGAATTCGTGGCCATCGAAGCGGCTGCTGAAACGCGGCCCCAGCAGGTTCGAGGTATTTCGGTGCAGCAAGGGATGCAGCATGTCGACGCCCGCTGCCGCCGGCAAATTGGCGCTGCCGGCTTCGATCCAACAACGCTCGCGCGCAAAGGGATAGGTCGGCAGGCTGACCCGGCGCGGCTTGCGCTCGCCCTGCAACGCAGCCCATTCCACGCGCTGGCCGTTCACCCATTGCGCGAGGAGGCGTGTCCATTGCCCCCGTGCGGCTTCGCTGCGCAACGTGGCGTGCGCATCGTCGTGCATGGGCCCTGCGGCAAGTTTTTCGCGCCGCGCCTGTCCGCGATGCACATTGACGCCTGCATCACCGGCAAGGAAGCGTGTCAATACGTCGCGCAGCTCCTCGTGCGTGCGCACGCTGGCGGCAAGCCGTTCTTCCATGCTTTCGCGGCCCACCTGCAAGCTGTAGGCGATATCGTCCAGCGCGAGTTCCCGCGCAGCGGGCGTCGCAAGGAAATCGATCCATTGGCGAACCTGCGCGCGCAAGCGTTCCTCGTTGCGCGCGGAAAGCACGAAGGCGACCGGTTTGCCGGAGGGTGCGGTTGCTGCCGGCGCCACGTATTCCTCCAGCACCACGTGCGCGTTGACGCCGCCGAAGCCGAACGAACTCACGCCCGCGCGGCGTGGCAACGCTTCACCGTGCGCGTCGCGCAGCGGCTGCCATGGGCGTGTTTCGTTGACCACGTAGAACGGACTGCCGTCCAGCTGGATATACGGATTGATCCGCTCGCCATGCAGGCTCTTCACTAATGTGCGGTGCTTCATCTGCAACAGCACTTTCACCACGCCGGCGACCCCGGCCGCCAGTTCCAGGTGGCCGATATTGGTTTTCACCGAACCCAGCCCGCAGTGCGGCGCCGTCACGGCGCTGTCGCCGTACAGCGCCTGGAACGCTGTTTTCAAACCATTGATTTCCACCGGATCGCCCAACGGCGTGCCGGTGCCGTGCGCTTCGATATAGCCCACCGTGCGCGGATCGATGCCGGCCTGCGCATACGCGCGCCGCACCACGTCCGCTTGCGCATTCGGATTGGGCGCGGTGAGCGAGTTGGCGCGGCCGCCATGGTTTTCCGCCACGCCGCGTATTACGCCGTAAATGTGATCACCGTCGCGCTCGGCATCGGCGAGTTTCTTCAGCACCAGCATCGCCACGCCTTCGCCGCGCACGTAGCCGTTGGCGTCGGCGGAGAAGGTCTTGCAGCGGCCGTCTTCGCTCAGCATGCCGGCCTTGGTGAAGCTGATGTGCAGGTCGGGCGTGATCAGCGTGTTCACGCCGCCGACGATCGCCATCGACGACTCCCCGCCCTGGATCGCCGCCACGCCGCGGCGCAAGGCGACCAGCGAACTGGAGCAGGCGGTTTCCACCGGCTCGCTCGGCCCATGCAGGTCGAGGAAATAGCTCATGCGGTTCGGCCCGACCGAGGCCACCGCGCCGGTGGCGGAATAGCCTTCGATCGCCGTCATCGCGCGCGCGATCAAGCTGCCGTAGCCGGTGCCCATGGTGCCGACGAAAATCGCCGCGTCGCTGCCCGCCAGCGCGGGACCGGCATAGCCGGCATCCTCCAGCGCCTTCCAGATGTGGATCATCATCAGGCGCTGTTGCGGATCCATCAGTTCGGCCTCCTTCGGCGAGATGCCGAAGAACAGCGGATCGAACTCGTCCACGCCATCGATGAAGCCGCCCCACTTGATGTGCGTTTCGCCCTGCCATGCGCGCCAGTCCCAGCGCGACGGTGGAATCTCGCTGATGCAGTCGCGCCCTTCCAGCAGGTTGCGCCAGAACGCATCGAGGTCGGGCGCCTGCGGGAACTGGCCGCTCATGCCGATGATGGCGACGGGTTCGTTGTTGGTTGCGGTGGGCGGCGTGGGTTTGCTGCTGCGGGTCCAGCCACGCGTGCGTGCGCGCTCCTGCGTGTGTACGGCAGCCTGCTTCGGCTCGATGGTCGGTGTGGCGGTTGCCTCGAATAGGGCGCGGTGCTCGCGCACGAGATAGGCGGCCAAACCGTCGATGGTGGGGTATTCGAAGAACAGTGTGGGTTGCAGTTCCAGTGCGTAGCGCTGGTTGATGGCGTTGCCGAATTCGGTCAGCGTGACCGAGTCGAAGCCGTATTCGCTGAGCGCGGTTTCGCCGTCGATGTCTTCGGGTTTGACCTTGATGAGGGCGGAGGCGAGGTGGATGAGGGTTTGCTTGGCTTGGTCCACAAGTTGCCCACTTGCGTGCGAACCCAATTCCATCATTCCTGCGAAAGCTGAGGCGCTTCTCAACAGCGAATGCTGGTCAATCCAGTGTCTTTCTGCCGAAGCCGCTGGGTCCCGGCTTTCGCCGGGATGACGAGCGGGGGTGCTCCGCGATTCCATTTCCGTCATTCCTGCGGAAGCTGGCATCCAGTGCCTTTCGGCTGAAGTCGCCGGGTCCCGGCTTTCGCCGGGATGACGGGCGGAGGGTTCAGGACGTTGGGGAGAAAACGAGAGCGCCGCGCGAATGCGCACCGCATCGCCCGCCACCACCATCGCCTGCGCTTCGCCGCTCGCCCAGATCCGCCGCAGTGCCGCCACACCATCGTCCGTGTGCAACGGCCGCATGCCCCATTGGCGCAACAGCATGGCGCGCGTCGCATCATCCACCTGCATGCCGCCTTCTTCCCACAGCGGCCAGTTCACCGACAGCGTGCGGCCATGCCGTTGCCCCTGCATGAGCTGCGCATTGCGACGATGCACGAACGCATCCATGAACGCGTTCGCCGCCGCGTAATCCGCCTGACCGACGTTGCCGATCGCACCGGCGATGGACGAGAACACGATGAAGGCATCGAGCGCGACGTCGCGGCTGGCTTCGTCCAGATGCAATGTGCCATGCACCTTGGCGTTGAATACGTCATGCAATTGCGCTGGCGTTTTCCGCGCCAGATAACTGTCGCGCAGCACGCCGGCACTATGGATGATGCCATCCAGGCTTTCGAATTCTTCGGGAATGCCTTGCACCAGCGACGTCACCGCCTGCGCATCGCCGACGTCCACGGCGTGATAGCGCACTACCGCGCCCAGCGCTTCCAGTTCGCGCACGTGCGCCTGGATGCCTGCGTGCATGTGCGTGCGCCCGGTCAGGATCAATACCGGATTGCGCACCTGCGTGGCGATGTCGCGCGCAAAGATCAAGCCCAGGCCGCCGGCGCCGCCGGTGATCAGATAGACACCGTTCGCCTTCCATGGGCTTGCCGTGTCGGCCGGCGCCGTAAAAACTTCCCAGCCGGCTACCTGACGCATACCGCCGGCATAGCGCACGCGGGGTGCCGCGCCGTCGCGGTTGTCGCGCAATATCTGCACGAGATCCTCGCCCTGACCGATCTCGATCACTTGCCCGCGCAGGCGTGGATGCTCTCGTTGCGCCGTGCGCAACATGCCGTCCAGGCCGGCGAAAAGCTGTCCGTCGCCCTGCGCCGGCACCGCGACCTGCATCAGCGCATGGCCGGTTTCGCGGCTCAGCGATTGCAGCTGTTCCAACAGCAGTTGCGCGGCGGTTTCATAGCTGCCGGCGGGATCGGGTGCGAGCGCGACCTCGGCCACCATGGTGCCCGGCATGCGCGCGCCGACGTCGGCGGCACGCACGTCCGGCAGGCCGCACAGCAGGACATGGTGCGCGGCCGGCATGTCATCGGCTGCGGCGGAAGGCACAGCCGATGTCCACACCGGGCGCATCAGCAAGGCATCGCCATCCTGCGCGTCACGCGTTGACGCCCCCGCCACGGCGCGCAGCTCCAACTGCCGCAGCCGCACGCACACCGTACCGCTGTCGTCGCACACGTCGATGTCCAGGCGCTGCGTCTCCTCACCGCTGCTGCGGATAACGGCCCACATGTTTGCGGCGCACGGCGCAAGCACGTCCATGCCGCCGAGGGCGAACGGCAGCTGCAGCGATGATGGCGGACTCAGCAGCAGCGTCGCCTGCAAGGCCGCATCCATCACGCTCGGGTGCAGCACGTAACCATTGCGCGCGGCCTGTTTTGGCAAGGCGATGCGCGCCAGCACTGCCCCATGGCCGACAAACGCTTCGGCCAGGCCGCGGAAGGATGGGCCGTAATGCAGCCCCAGCGAATCGAAGCGTGCGTAGCATGCCGTTGCATCCAGGTGCGAAAGCGAGCATTGCTGCCGCAGTGCAGCCAGGTCGTGCGTAGATGCGGCATCGGCTGTTTCGACCGCGACCACGCCACGGCTGTGAACGGTGACGGCGTCGCCGTCCTGGCGATAGATCTCGGCATCGAGATCGCCATCATCGCGCGGCTTCAATGCCACGTGCAGATCCACGCCAGCGTCATCGACGCGCAGTGGGCGAAGCCAGGCGACGCGCTTCCAGCGCAGCGCTTCACCGGCATCGAAGGCCTGCTCCGAGGCGTGACGCAGCATTTCCAGTTGCGCCACGCCGGGCAGCACCCGATGGCCTTGCACGACATGGTCGGCCAGGAAAAATTCCTCGCCGCTGAAGTGCGTGCTGAAACGCAAGCCGTCGACGTTGGAACTGTTCCGGTGCACCAGCGGATGCAGCGATGCCGTTATCTCGCGCGCCGTTTCGCTGACCGCAATCCAGTAACGCTCACGCGCAAACGGATAGGACGGCAGGCTGATGCGCCGCGGCCGCGGCCCCGTTGCGTACAGGCGCTGCCAATCGAAAGGCAAGCCCTTGGTCCACAGGTCGAGCAGCTTGCCGTGCTTGCCCTTGGCGAGCCACGCCTCGACGATGGCCGGCAGGTCGTCGTCGCCAGCGAGCGCGGCGAGTGCTTCCTTGTTGCGTTTCACCTGGCCGCGGTAAAGCTCGTCAACCGAGGTTTCGCCATTGAGATAGGCATGCAGCTTTTCGCGCAGTTGATCGATCGAATGCGCGACGATGCCCAGCCGCTCCTCCATCGCTTCGCGGCCCAACTGCAGCGTGTAGGCAAGATCGGCCAGCGCGATCCTCTCCCCTTGTGTATCGAGCAAGGCGAGCAAACGCTTTACCTGCTCGCGCAGGCGGTCTTCCTGACGCGCGGAGAGCACGACCAGCGCAGGACCATCGAGCGTGATCGTGCGCGGTGCAGGCTCGCGGTATTCCTCGATCACCACGTGCGCATTCGCGCCACCGGCACCGAACGAGGAAATACCGGCAATACGCGGGTATTCGCGCTGCACGCCGTCGATGTCCAGCATCGGCCGCTGCCACGGCGACAGCTCCTGCTGCACCACGAAGGGCGTCTGCGCAAAATCGATGTTGGGATTGAGCACGCGCGAATGCAGGCTGGGCGCCAGCTGGCCGTGCTTGAGTTGCAACAGCACTTTCGTGACGCCGGCAATGCCGGCCGCGCTTTCGCAATGGCCAATGTTCGACTTGGCCGAACCGATCGCGCAGAACTGCGTATCCGGCGTCCATTGGCGGAACGCTTTGGACAAGCCGGCGATCTCGATCGGGTCGCCCAGGCTGGTGCCGGTGCCGTGCGCTTCCACGTAGCTGATGGCGCGCGCGTCGATGCCGGCCTCGCGCAATGAGCGTTCGATCACTTTCGCCTGGGCCTGCGGATTGGGCACCGTGTAGCCGTTGGTCTTGCCGCCGTGATTGATCGCGGTGGCCTTGATCACGCCGTAGATGTGGTCGCCATCGGCCTGCGCCTGCGCGAGCGGCTTGAGCAACACCGCGCCCACGCCCTCGCCCGGCACGTAGCCTTCGCCGCCTTCGCCGAAACTCTCGCAACGCCCTTTGCCGGAAATGAACTTGCCCTGCGCCAGCATCAGGTACTTGTTCGGGTGGATCGATACGTTCACGCCACCGGCCACCGCCACCGCGCAACCGCCGCGCTGCAGGCTTTGGCAGGCCAGGTGAATCGCCGTCAGCGACGAGGAGCACATGGTGTCCAGCGCCATGCTGGGCCCGTGGAAATTGCAGAAATAGGAAATGCGATTGGCGACTGATGCCGCGCTGTTGAGCATGGAAAGGTTGTTGCCCCGCGCCTGCTCCTGGGCGCCATACAATTGATATTCCTCGTACATCACGCCGACGAACACACCCACGTCGCCATCGTCGGCGACGTTCTCGCGCGTGTAACCGGCGTCCTCCAGCGTCGCGTGCACGCATTCCAGGAACAGGCGCTCCTGCGGGTCCATCAATTCCGCTTCGCGTGGCGAGATGTTGAAGAACAGCGGATCGAACAGATCCACGCCGTCGATAAAGCCGCCCCATTTGCTGTAGGTCTTGCCGGGCTTGGTGCGATCCGGATCGAAGTAGCGCGTGTGGTCCCAGCGCTCCAGCGGTATCTCGGTGATGCTGTCCTTGCCCTGGCTTAAGTTTCGCCAGAACTGCTCAAGATCGTTGGCCTGCGGGTAACGGCCGGCCACGCCGATGATGGCGATGTCGCCTATGTCTTCGCGACGCGTGGCCGTGCCGGGCCGCGTGGTTTCCATGCGCGTACCGAAGCGCGGGCGGCGGCGCAGATCCATCGCAACGGGTGGCGCGGCAGGTTCGCTGCGTACCGGTGCGCTCGCGGTTTCTTGCGCGGGTTCGCCGAGTGCCGTCACCAGACGCTCGCGATGGTTCTGCACGAAATACGTCGCCAACGCGGCAATCGTCTGGTATTCGAACAGCAGCGTCTTGGAGAGCGGGCCGAAGACCTGCTCCAACGTGCGCGTCAGGTCCATCACGAGGATGGAATCGATGCCGTAGGCTTCCATCGGCGCGCGTGCATCGATGCTCCCGGGTGCGCGCTTGAGCGTGCCCGACAGCAAGCGGACGAAATAGCGCGTGGCCTTGTCCTGCAGTTCGCCGGATGGCGCGCTGGCCGCCGGCTCAAATTTCGCCGGCACTGCATCAATGCTTGCGGCGCCGCTCAGGCTGGATGCGAAACGCCCGATCGCCCCTTCGGCCACCAGCACCTGCGGCAGGCCGCTGGCCAGTGCCTGCGCCAGCGCCGCGCAACCGCTGGCCGTGCGCAGCGGAATGAGGCCCGTGCGCTGTGTCATGTCTTCGCGTGTGGAGGCATCCACCTGCATGCCGCCCGCTTCCCACAGCGGCCAGTTGATCGACAACGTGCGACCGTGACGCACGCCTTGGACCACCTGTGCCGCACGGTGATGCGCAAACGCATCCATGAACGCGTTCGCCGCCGCGTAATCGGCCTGCCCGACGTTGCCGAGCGCGCCCGACGTCGACGCGAAGCAGATAAAGCAATCGAGCGCCATGTCGCGCGTGGCTTCGTCCAGGTGCAAGGTGCCCGCCACCTTGGCGTGCAGCACCTCGCGCAATTGCTGGCGTGTTTTCTTGAGGATGAAGCTGTCGCGCAGCACACCCGCCGCGTGGATCACGCCGCGCAGGCCGCCATGGACATCGGCCAGCTCGCGTACGAGTTGCAGCACCGCATCGTGGTCGCCCACGTCGAGCTGACGGTAATGCGCACGCGCGCCCAGCGCTTCCAATTCGGCGAGCTTGCCGCGTGTAGCCTCACTGGGCGCCGAACGCCCGGTGAGGATCAGTGTTGCGCCACTGGCCTGGCGCGCGATGTCGCGCGCGAAAATCAGGCCCAATCCGCCCGCACCGCCAGTGATGAGATACGCGCCTTGTGCCTTCCACGGCGAGGCGGCATCGATGGAAGCCGGCCGCTCCACCCAGCGACCCACCTGGCGCATGCCGCTGGCGTAGCGGATCTGCGAGGCAGCGCTGTTGCGGTTTTCCAGCAGCGCCTGCGGCACGTTTTGCCCGGCCTCGACTTCGATCAACTGGCCGACGATGCGCGGGTTTTCCAATTGCGCCGTGCGCAACATCCCGCCAAGGCCAGCCATGCTGCGGCCGATGCCCTGGCTGGGTACGACGACCTGGATCAGATGGCGGCCCGCCTGCGCGCTCAAGGACTGGATCTGCTCCAACAACACCCCGGCAGCCGATTCGTAGCGCTGCGCCAGCGCATCGCCGATGCCTAGACCGATGCACGCCGCATGCGGCAAGCCCGCCTGCACCTCGCCCGTTATCGCCGGCAAATTGTCTTCTTCGACGCAAAGCAGAACGACGTGCTGCGCATAGTCCACCGCGTGTTCCGAGTCCGTTGGCGCAGCCCAGTCCAGCTGAAACAGCGCCGTGCGCACCGGGTCGCCGGCATCCGCTTGCGCAACCGTGCGCAGGCAGCATTCGCCGAAGCGCACGCATACCGATCCCGTTTCGTTACACAAATCGATATCGAATTTCTGTAACGAACGCTCCGTTGCATGGCCGGCGCTGCGGCGTATCACGGCCCACATCTGACCCGTGCAGGGAGCGATCACTTCCAGCGAGCGGAGCGCGAACGGCAGCAGTGGCGTGCTGTCGCCGGTGCCTTGAACATGAAAAACGATCGCCGCCTGCAGCGCCGCATCGAGCAGGCTGGGATGCAGTGCGTAGCCATTCCGTGTCGGCTGCAGCGTCGCCGGCAACGCGAGCTGCGCAAGCGCATGTTCGCGATCGACGAACAGCGCGCCCAAGCCGCGATGGCCGGCACCATAGGCCAGGCCCATCCGTTCGAGCATGGCATAGCAGGCTTCGGCATCCAGCTGCGCTTGCGCGCCTTCCCCGCGCAAGGCCGGGATATCCACGACCGCCGCTGACGGCGCTTGCGCATCGATGCTCACCGCGCCCTGGCTGTAGACGGTGCCCTCGCCCTCCGTGTCGCCGTACAGCTCGAAACTGAATTCGCCTTGGCCTTCCGCGAACAGCGCGATATGCAGATCCCGCGTTTCGCCTTCCGCCACGACGGGCCGCATCCAGACGACGTCCTTCAGCCGGCAGGCGCCGGTACCCGCGGCGGCCTGTGTCGCGGCGAAGTACGCCATTTCCAGTTGCGCGGCGGCCGGCAGCGTGGCGCGCCCCTGCACCACATGATCGGCCAGAAAGAATTCCTTGCCGCTGAAGCGGCTGGTGAAGCGCAGCCCGGCGGCGTTGGATGTATTGCGATGAACCAGCGGATGGATGGCCAAAGACGGCATGGCCGACGAAGCCGGTCTCGCATCCACCCAATGCCGCTCCCGCACGAACGGATACGTCGGCAGCGCCAGGCGTCGCCTGGGCGATGGATGCAAGGCGCGCCAATCGATCGCCTGCCCCGCCACCCACTTCGCCGCCACGCTTGGCAGATCGTCGTTCGATGCCAGCCATGCCGCGGATTCCGCCGCTTGTGCCAGCATCTCCGCCGATAGCTCTTGGCAGAAAACGCCATCTTGCGTGGCCGATGCCAGCCAATTTTCCAATTGGCGTTGCAGGGCGTCGAACGAATCGGTCACCAGCGCAAGCCGCACGGCCATGGCCTGGCGCCCAACTTGCAGCGTGTACGCCAGATCGGCCAGGCCGGCGCGACGGATCTCAGTCGATGCGACGGCATCCAGCAACTGCTGCACGCGTTCGCGCAACACCGGCATGGTCTTGGCGGAGAGCACGATGATTGCCGGCGCATCATCGGCGGTCACTTCCGCTTGCGGCGCGACGTATTCCTCGACGATCACGTGCGAGTTCACGCCACCGAAGCCGAACGAGCTGATGCCGGCGCGGCGCGGAAGCGGCTTGCCGTTTTCGTCGAGCTTCGCCGGCCAGGCTTGCGCCCGGTCGACCACGAAAAACGGACTGCCCTCCAGCGCGATGCGGGGGTTGAGTTTCTGGTAATGCACCAGTGGCGGAAAAACCTGATGCCGCATGCACAGGATGGTCTTGATCAAACCGGCCAGTCCCGCCACCGATTCGAGGTGCCCGATGTTGGTCTTGACGCTGGCGATGCCGCAGGCGTGTTCCCGCAGCACTTCGCCGCGCGCGGCTGCGACGCGTGCAAAGGCCATCTTCAAGCCTTCCACTTCGATCGGATCGCCCTTGGGCGTACCGGTGCCATGTGCTTCGACGTAACCGATGCTGCCGACCGGCACGCCCGCCTGCCGCAATGCGTCGGCGATCACGTTCGACTGCGCTACCGAACCCGGATAGGTGACGGTGCGCGCGCGTCCGCCATGGTTCACGGCCGAGCCGCGCAATACGGCAAGGATGCGGTCGTTGTCGCGGATCGCATGATCGAGCCGCTTGATCAGGATCATCGCTGCGCCTTCGCCGCGCACGTAGCCATTGGCGCGCTCGTCGAAGGTCTTGCAGCTGCCGTCCGGCGACAGCATGCCGGTCTTGGAAAACGAGATGAAATGCGTGGGGCTGCACAGCACGCTCACCCCGCCAACCAGGGCGTGCTCGCATTCGCCGCGGCGGATGGCGTGCGCCGCCTTGTGCAGCGCCACCAGCGAACTCGAGCAGGCCGTATCGATGGGCAGGCTCGGACCGTGCAGATTCAGGAAATAGGAAATGCGGTTCGGGATGAGCGCGGTGTGCGTGCCGGTGGAAACGTGCCCTTCGATGGCGTCGAGCGCGTGGCGCAGATGATCTTCGTAGTCGAAATTGAACACACCGATGTACACGCCGGTGTTGCTGCCGCTGAACACGCCCGGATCGTAGCCGGCGTCTTCCAGGCAGGCCCAGGCCTGCTCCAGCATGATCCGCTGCTGCGGATCCATCACACGCGCTTCGCGCGCGGAAATGCCGAAGAAGTCCGCATCGAAGTGCTCGACACCGTCGATGAAGCCGCCCCACTTGCTAATGGATTTGTTTTCGTCCTGCACCTGCGCGGAATAGAACGCTTCCTTGTCCCAGCGGCTGGCGGGAATCTCGCTGATGCTGGAACGCCCCTCGCGCAGGTTGGCCCAGAACTGTTCGTAGTTGGCGGCGCCTGGAAGGCGGCAGGCCATGCCGATGATGGCGATGTCGGCTTCACGAGGCGCCGCGACTGCCGGCGTGCTTTCCTGGAACGTATCCCGCTGAACATTCATGGCCATACATATCCTGTAGCGTGTTCTTTCGGATGCCGCATCACGCGGCCTTGCTTGCATCCAGCGACGCATTTTTTTGGAGCTGCCAATCTCCGCGGCAGTCGTCAGGCGACCAGCGAATGGGATGCGGCGTGGACCGCATCGGCGCGTTCGGCGCGGTTTTCCCGCACACCGAGGAACCGCGCATAGGAGCGCGCAAGGTGTTCCGCCGCAGCGTCCATGATCTTGATCGCGATGCGATCCACGTGCCGCTTGCTCCAGTGCTCCAGCTCCGTGCCTTTCACCCATTGGTTGAACGAACCCAGGGCGGGGCCGGTGTGGATCTGGTAATTCACGCGGTCGCTGCCTTCACCTTCCATCGCGATGCGCGAGCTGTAGGCGAAGTACCAGCGAAACACCAGGGCCATCTTGTGCTTGGCGTTGGCCTCGGCCTTGGCGATTTCATGCTCGCGGTTCACCGACCTGAAATAGGCGGCCGTCTCGCGCCAGATCTCCTCGAAGGTTTTCTTGAAGAACGTGCCTTCCAGTTGCCGCCGCGTGCGCTCGGGAATGTCGTCCAGGCTGTCGTAGTGGCGATAGAGCGAAAACAGCTTGTTCGCACGCGCGGGGAAGAACACCGATTTCTTCATCACCTGGATCTGCGCGCCGAGTTCGAACATGTCGCCGGCCGGTGCGTACTCGGTGTCATGGATGTCCATTTCCTGCAGCATCGACTTGCCATCCGCACTCATGCCCGCCTCCACCGTGCACTGGTTGACCGACCCGGTAAGGATGAAATCCGCGCCCATCAGAAAAGCCGCTGCCGCCGCTTCCGGACCGCCGATGCCGCCGGCCAGGCCCATGCAAAGCGGCTCTTCATAACCATGCATGCGCTGCATCTCGTCGCGCATGCGCAGCAATGGCGGCAGCATCACGGCGGCAATGCCGCCGTCGGTATGGCCGCCGGAGTCGGCTTCCACGCAGATGTCGTGGCTCATCGGCACGCGTTGCGCAAGCTTGGCCTGTTGCGGCGTCACCAACCCACGCTGCAGCAGCCGCTCCACGATCATCGCCGAAGGCGGGCTCATGAAAGCCTTCGCCACTTCGGGACGCGACACCTTGGCGATAACGCGATGATCGCAGACGACACGGTTGCGCGCATCGGTGCGCAAGCCTTGCAGGCGAAAACGAACCAGGGCCGGCGTCATCTGCATGAACGCGGCCGCCTCCACGTTGCGGATGCCGTATTTCAGGTAAAGATCGACCACCGCATCTTCTTCGGCGGGATAGTCGTAGTTGGCGAGCAGGTTCATGCCGTAGGGCTGGCCGGCATTCAATTCATCTTGGATGCGAACGATGTTGGCCTCGATCTTCGCCGTCGACAGCCCGCCCGCGCCGAAGAAACTGAGAAAACCGGCCTTGCCCATCGTTATCACCAGCTCGGCGGAAGCCACGCCGCGATACATGCCACCTGCCATATAGGCGTATTCAAGGCCAAAGCGGCGGCGGAACACGTCGCTGCCGAGCGACGTTGCCAGGACACGCGGTTCACCATCGCGGCGGCCTGCCAGATGGCTTATGTCGCTGGACGTGCCTGCCGTGGGCGGCTCGTGCTCCATGCTCTTGAGCGGCAGCACTACCGCTGCCTCCTCCACCGCATTCTCGACGATGGGGGTGGTCTTGGCCTTGATCTCCTGCACCATCTTCGAAAGCACGCTGGCGCCGATCTCGTGGAACTCGACCTCGCCCCTGCCCAGCACGTAGCGGATCGAATCGACCCATTGCACCGGCGAGGCGATCTGCGCCGCCAAGGTTTCAGCGATGCGCGCGGAGTCGTAGGGCCGCGCCGTGGCATTGGCGATCACCGCCACTTGGGGTAATGCGAAGGTGAACGATTGCAGGAACCTGGCGAATTCAGCCTGCGCGGCGCGCATGTGGCGGGAATGGAACGCGGCGCTGACGTTCAACATCACGCAGCGCAGATTTTTCTTTGCGAACAGCTCGGCCGCTTCGGCGAGCTTGTCCTTGCGGCCGGCAACCACCGTTTGCGTGGGTGAATTGATGTTGGCGATGTCGATCTGGTCGAGCCCATGCTGGTCGAGCATGGCCCTCACTTCCCGCGCCGCAATGCCAAGCACCGCCGCCATGCCGCCGCCGCTGGCGGCACCCATCAGCTCGCCGCGTTTCTTCACCAGGCGCAGGCCCGTTTCGAACGAAAACACGCCTGCGGCAAGCAGGGCGTTGTACTCGCCCAGGCTGTGTCCTGCGAAAAAATCCGCCCGCTCCGGCCGATGCAGGTAATGCAACGCATTGACCACGTACAAGGCAGGCTGCGTGTACTGTGTTTGCGAGAGCAGCCCCTGCGGATCATGCAGGCACAGCTCTTCCAGCGAATAACCAAGAATGTCGGATGCGCATGCGACCTGTTCCGGAAACAACGGAAAGAGATCCTTGCCCATGCCCTTGAATTGCGAGCCCTGACCGGGAAAAACGATGGCTTTCATAGTGCGTGACTCCATGCTGCGCCCGTCTTGAATGTGCTTGCCCTGATCTGCCGGTATGACCGGGTGAAATGCCTGGTTTATTCCGCGCGCGGCGGGCCGATAACTTGCCTTCACGCCGGCCAGGCGCTGCATGTCGCTGCCCAAGGGCGACATGACGTAGTGGATGGAAGACGCCGAACCTGCCGGCAGCGCGTACTTCAGGAACGTCGCCAAGGTTCCGCCGGGGCCGACGTCGATGTAGCGGTAGTCGTCGTGCGCAGCGAGCTCTTTCACGGCATGTTGGAAGCGGATCGGCTCGCGCACCACCGACCAGAAATGATCCGCAGAAAGCGCTTGCAACGGCTTGGCCTGCGCGCAACAGGCCAGCGGCACACTGCCTTGGCGCAACGCCAGCGTGCGAAGGAATGCCTGATAGGAAGGGCCGGCGGCATCGATCCAGCGCGAATGAAACGCATAGCCGACGGGCAATGTTTGCAGCGTCATGCCAAACCGGCGCAGGTGGCTTTCGACTTGCGCGGCATGCGAATGCGGCAGCGACAGCACGGCGTGCGCGTCGAAGTTGACGGCGGCAAGCTCGCATAGGGCAAGCAGTTCGGGCGCCAGGCAACGCTGCCAATCGCCCATCATCGCGATCATGCAGCCACGTTGGCAATGCGTTTCGACCGCCATCGCCTGCTCGATCACCGCCAGCAGCGCGTCGCCCGGATCGATATGTCCAGCCACGGCGGCCGCGGCAAACGTGCCGAGGCTGGTGCCAAGCACCATGTCCGGCGTGATGCCCGCATCGACCAGCGTCGTCGCCAGTGCATGCTCCACCATGAAGATGGCGGCATGGCTGTGCAACAGGCGATCGAACGGCGCCCCGCGGGCATGCCGCTCGTCAAAGAGCATGGCCACGATCGATTCACCGCAACGCTCGCGGAACACATCGTCGGCCTGCAGCATGGCGGCGCGAAAAACCGCGTCGCACTCAAACAGCTCCCGCCCCATCTGGAAGTGATGCGAACCCTGCCCCGAAAATAGCAATACCGTTTTCACGCTAGCCACACGACACACGCAACACGAACCATGATTCCACGTTGAATCACGCCACTACCGGTGCATTGATCGTTCAATGCATGCATGGCGGACAGTGGAAACATCCGCCACAGGCGTACACGAGCCTATGCATGGCCTCCATCACTGCGAACAGCGAAAACAACCGGCGATCGCAGCGCTAAAAACAAATCGCGCACAGCATGCCGCTGTTTTATTTCATTTCATCGCAAGCAACGCGCTAGCCGGAATGAGTGCGCGCTTGCAGCGAACGCGGGCGCATATCGGTCCATGCCTCGTCGATGAACGCCAGGCAGCATGCTTTCGATCCTTGTTTTCCCGCTTTGGTCCAGCCATTTGGCACGATCTTATTTATCGGCCAAATCGAATATTGCCCTTGCTGATTGACGACGACCGCATAATCGGTTTCTTGCTGACTCGATCCGGTTGACATGCCTCTCTCTCGAAAAAAAGAAAACAAAATCGACCTTGCGCTTTAAATAGGACAAATAGCGAAACTCGCGAAGAAAATAGCTTGGCCTGATCCCCCCATGCTTCGCCCAAGCCGCTAGCCTCCCGCACAGGCAGGTGCAAGATGTGCAGTTCCAGGGCACCCCTCGACGCTCCGAAGTCGCGTCCCGATGTCTTCGACATGCGCGCAACACACATCCCATTGTGCGCGCGCCACGAGTACTGGAATGCCTATCCCAGCACATATGGGCGTGATGGAGACGTGAAAATCCGAGTGGATAATCCGTTATGTGATTTTTTGATGAAGATAAAAGGCGCGTTGCGACATGACGAAATATTTGGTGCAGCGCTGCGCGAGAGGTGCGCCTTGCCTTTTTATACCGTGCACTTCGACATCCCATTTTTACCGTATTGACGGGCCTCGCCCGCTGTAATGGCGATAAGTTCACGACCGAGTACTCAGTACGTTCGATTGGCCTTGCGTTTCCTCGCCATTGGCTCTTTCTGGCCGAAGCGCAACTCGGGTTGGCCGGGGGTGGCTATCTGTTTATCGGCATGGAGTGCGATGGCGCACCGCTCACTTGGCTTTATGATCCTTATAGCAAGCCTCCTAAAAAAGACGGCGAGTCCGTGCCTGTATGAGCATGTAGGAATTCGCTTGCAACGACATCTACCTATACGCGATGGGACAAAAGCCATGACTGCGGTTCGTCGCCGGCCTGCAATTTACAGCGGACAGCAAGCAGATCATCGAATCCGATGCGTTCATGGTGCCCTTCCGCGCTGGGGGTAGAGCCCAATGACCAGCCTTGCGCAATGCAATGCAAATGGTTGTTTTGAATATTCAGGCGCGACGCTTTTCCGGATTTTTTGGCCAGTTTTTTTGCCGCCTCCACTACCTTACTGATATCGATATCTACACAGCGCCCCGTATCTGTCGATCGCAAAAGTCCTCCCCCCACCGACTCCAGCCTGAGCGTCCTTCATCCAAAAACGACGTTCCCAAACATCAACATCCCAACAGCTACGAATGCTTCACGTCCTGTGTACGGTTCCGGTTACAACCATTGCTTTTCAATCTGTGATCTGTGTTTGAACCGAGGCAAGTCATGTCTTTGTCCGCACGCTGCAGTACCGGTAATCCTGGTCTCGACGCGATCCTGCATGGCGGTCTTCCGGCGGGTCATCTTTACCTGCTGGAAGGACAGCCAGGCTCTGGCAAGACGACTTTGTCGTTGCAGTTTTTGCTGGATGGGGTACGCCACGGCGAGCGATGCCTCTACATCACCCTGTCGGAAACCGCAGAAGAACTGATCGAGGTGGCCGCGTCGCACGGATGGAACCTGGAAGGCATCGAACTGTTCGATCTGTCTTCGGTGGAAACCGTACTGGGCAACGACCGCAACCAGTCCGTGCTTCATTCCTGGGAAGTCGAGCTGGGTGAAACGATCCGGCTGATCCAGGAAAAGATCGAGCACATCGCGCCTCGGCGCGTGGTGTTTGACAGCCTGTCCGAGCTACGCTTGCTTGCCCAGGACCCCTTGCGCTACCGACGGCAAGTCTTGGCCCTGAAGCAATACTTCTCCCCTCGCCACATCACGGTGCTACTGACAGATGACCTGACAGGCGGGCACTCGGCGCACGATACCCAGCTGCACAGCCTCAGTCACGGGGTCATCTCGCTCGAACGCTTCACCTTGGAATTTGGCGCTGCACGCCGGCGACTGCAGGTGCAAAAGCTGCGCGGCGCGACCTTCATCCGCGGCTATCATGATGTGAATATTCAAACCGGCGGGGTCGAGGTTTATCCTCGCCTTATTGCTTCCCAACATCATGTCGCGTTTTCCAACGATCCGGTCCCGAGCGGCATCACTCAGCTCGATGCGCTGGTCGGAGGTGGCATTCGTCGGGGAACCAGCACCCTGCTCACGGGGCCTGCCGGCACCGGCAAAACCACCCTGGCGCTTCAATACATCGCCGCCGCATGCGCGCGCGGAGAATGCTGCTATTTATATGAGTTCGATGAGCGCATCGGTACGTTATTCAACCGCGCGCAGAGCATGGGCATCGATCTGGAGCCTTATGTCCAAGCCGGCTGTCTGACTGTTTTGCAGGTTGATCCGGCGGAGATGTCGCCCGGCGAATTTGCCTGGCACGTCAGCCAGGCCGTGCAGGGGAAGGCATGCAAGATCGTGGTGATCGACAGCCTCAACGGTTACCTGACGGCCATGCCGGAGGAAAAACAGCTATTGCTGCAAATGCATGAGCTGCTGGCCTTTCTGAATCAATCAGGCGTTACCACCTTCCTTATCAACCCTCAATTCGGATTGGTGGGCTCCATGGACACCGGGCCGCTCAATGTTTCCTACATCGCCGACGCGGTCGTGCTCTTTCGGTTCTTTGAAGCCGGCGGCCGCATCCGAAAGGCCATATCCGTGATCAAGAACCGCAGCGGTAAACACGAGGAAACGATCCGCGAACTTCGCATTGACAGCCGGGGATTGCAGGTGGGCGAACCCTTGACCGACTTCCAGGGCGTACTTACGGGAACCCCGGAGTTCATCGGCAATATCGCCGCGCATGCCCTGCTGGAAGGTCGAGATGCATAGGGATGCCCCGCATGGTTATCGAGTGCTTATTGTGGCGCCATGGGAGCGCGATGCGGAAAGCTTGGCAAAGGTGTTGACCCTGGATGGTTACCACACCACCGTCTATCCGAATCTGGCGGCTTTGGCAGAACACATCGACGAAGACACCGGCGTCGTCCTGCTTACGCAAGAAGCACTCAAGCAAGGCACGGAACCGCTTCGAAACGTGCTGCAACGTCAGTCGACCTGGTCAGACGTGCCGTTTGTAGTGCTTCGTTCGGTGCGAAGCGGCCATGTTCCAGTGACCGTGCCACTGCCTCGCGAAGTCATCAACTGCATCGAACTCGAACGTCCGATCAGCTCGTCATCCCTTATCAGTGCCGTCGCCACGGCTATGCGGTCGCGGCAAAAGCAGTTTGAAATCCGCGATCGCCTCGCTGACCTTGCCGCCAGCCAGAAAGCACTCGCCAACAGCGAAGCAGAGTTGCGCCTGATCGCGGACGCCCTGCCCGTTCTTATCGCCTTTGTGGATACGGATTTGCGCTACCGCTTCGTGAATCAGGCCCATCAAACCTGGTTTGGCGTCTCGCCTGCCAGCATGCTTGGAAAAACAGTGGAAGAAATATTCGGCACGCCCTATTGGGAAACGTGCAAGGAAGCGATGCAACGCGCTTTGGCTGGCGATGAAACCCGCATCGAATGGAGCCGCCTGCGCCTGGATGGAGAACAACGGGTCGCCGAGATTCGCTACATCCCCCGCCGTCAGGAAGACGGACGTGTGGATGGCATTCACATCCTTGCTACCGACGTCACCGAACGCAAAGCCTCCTTGCAGGCCGCGCAACAGTTTGCCGCAACGCTGGAGCGCAAGGTCACCGAGCGAACGGCCGCGCTGCAAGCAGAAATACAAGCGAGGTCGGAAAGCGAAACGGCATTGCGGCAGGCGCAGAAAATGGAAGCCGTCGGCCAGCTAACCGGCGGCATCGCCCATGACTTCAACAACATGCTCACCAGCATCATCGGTGCGTTGGACATTATCAGCGTGCGCCTGAAAGACGGACGAGTGGATAACCTCGACCGGATGATCCGCGCCGCCTTCGATTCCGCAAACCGCGCAGCGGGCCTTACCCAGCGCCTTCTCGCCTTCTCGCGCCGCCAATCGCTCGATCCCAAGCCGGTGGATCTCAATGCGCTCGTTCAATCCATGTATCTGCTTCTGAGCCAGACGTTGGGCGAACGGATTCAGGTCAAAGTGAATCTGGCGCCGTCGTTGGACAAGGCGATGGTCGACGTCAACCAACTCGAAAGCGCCCTGCTCAATTTGAGCATCAATGCCAGGGACGCCATGCCGGATGGCGGCCAGCTTCGCATCGCCACACGCTATGCCTCGGCCGTTCCGTATGTGCGCGAAGGTTTTGCCGCCAATCCTTCCGGCTATGTGGTGCTGGAAGTCACCGATACCGGCGTGGGCATGGAGCCGAGCGTCAAGGAGCGCGTCTTCGAACCTTTCTTCACCACCAAGCCGCTGGGTCAAGGCACGGGGTTGGGCTTGTCGATGATCTACGGTTTCGTGGAGCAGTCCAAAGGCTATATCGACCTGCAATCCACGCTTGGAAAAGGCACCACGGTGGTGCTCTATCTTCCCGTCGCGCCACTGGAACACCTTGCTGCCCACGTCGATCCAGGTACGCAACTTCCCAAGGGCGAAGGCCAGCAGATACTGGTTGTCGAAGACGACGACCAGGTGAGATTCCTGGTGAGTTATTTGCTCGAGGAGTTGGGTTACCGGGTCACGACGGCACGCGATGCGGCGTCCGCGATGCCTCACCTGTCTGATGCGGCGCGCATCGACCTGTTGATTTCCGACGTGGGCCTGCCAGGCATGAATGGACGCCAGCTCGCCGAACTGGTGCGCCTGGACCACCCGTCCGTCCCGGTTCTCTTCATGACCGGCTATGCCGAATCCGCCGCCGTTCAATCCGAATTCCTGGGCGAGAACATGGCGATCATTACCAAGCCGTTCGCGCTGGATGATTTTGGCCGAGCCGTTCGACAGGCGCTGGCGCATTGAAATTCCGCGCACGAGCAAGCCGTTGCTCAATCCTACGGACCGCTGGTCGGGCACACGCTTTTTGCGATGCAGCGTGACATCTCGCGCTCACGGCGTATTAATTTGCAGCACAAGAATTAGATCGATCCAAATAATAGGATGATTCAGGATGATGCCGCCGCTGCGGCAGGCCTGAATAGGCTCGAAGAAGGGTGGAAAAAAGCCATGACCGCACGCGTTCACGCGCGCGTGAGTGTGGCCGCTTTCCGCCGCAAAGGTAGGGAGCTCGCTGTCGTATGAAAACTGCAGTCGTCCGACTTCCCGTAACGAGAGACCTGCGCGCCGCATGCGTGCCGGCCTTCGTCCTAACTGTTGCCATCGACAGCGATCGCACCAGCGATCCCATGTGGCGACACCAGAGCCGCGCGCCAAGCGCACCACACCAGTAGACCTGAAGCATTCCACGGCCGGCTTGCCGCGTCGCCATGCGCCTCGATGTTTAGATCGATCCAGCTACACCCGGAGGGAGGGAAACAACCAGAGCAGAAATCGCGCCGCCGCAGTACGTGATCCACGGGGGATGACCGCGCCGACTCCAGAAGCGCGCAAACCAGAAAGGGGAATTACGCAAATGATTTACCTGCCACACATGTTTACACGCAAGCCGTTGTACACCGCGCTCGCCTTGGCCACCCTGTCTTTGGGTGGTGGGCTGGGGGTACCCGTGGTTGCTTTTGCCGCGCAGACATCGCCGCCACCGACCAGCGGGGCGACAACATCGCCATCGACACAAACATCCGATAACGCCAAAAAAGCCAAGCAAGCCACCGCCGCGACCGAAAAAGCCGAGGGCAAAACCGGCCCCACGACCCTGCAGACCGTCGTCGTCTCGAGCTTCCGCCAGTCGATCGACGAGAACTTGCAGGACAAACGCGATTCCAACTCCATCGTCGAAATCATCAACGCGCAGAACATCGCGCAGTTTCCCGCCAAGAACATTGCCGACGCGCTGGCACACGTGCCCGGCGTGGTTATCACGCGCGAATCCGGCGAAGGCAAAACCGTCAGCATTCGTGGCCTGGCGCCGGAACTCACGCTGACCGAATTGAACGGCAACTACGTGGCCTCGGCCGATACCTCGGCAGGTCTCACGCGTTCGTTCAACTACACGCTGATACCGGCCAACATGTTTTCGGACATCAAGCTGTATAAAAGCCTGGAGGCACGCCTGGACGAGGGCGGCATCGGCGGCAACGTGGACCTGCACACGCGCCGGCCGCTGGAAATGAAAGCCAACGACGGTTTCGTCTCCATCAATGGTGCGGGCTCCGACAACAGCAGCAAGATCGATCCGCAGGCCTCGGCGCTGTGGTCCTGGAAAAACAAGGATCAAACTTTCGGCGTGCTCGTCGCGGGCTCCTACCTGAAGCGCCGGGACGTCGATTACATGGCCAATGGTTCGAGCTGGCACTGGTGGGCAAACAACTGTACCGATTTCTCCAAGTGCACCGAGCCGCCGGTAGACGTACATCATCACCAGTACGGCGCTGACGTGGCGCCCAATCTCGCGCTATGGCCCGGCGGCGGCGTCACCGACCAGGCTGGCAACGCCTATTCGGGTTACTGGATGCCGCAGCAGTTCTCCACCAGCCGGAACCAGTTGGACCTCAAGTCCACCGGCGTGCAGGCGACCATGCAGTTCAAGCCCACCGACCATTTCCTGCTGACGGGCAACTATTTTCGCTTCCAGCGCGACCAGTCCCAGATCACCAATACGCTGGAGGTACCCGAATGGGGCCTGCCCACCAGCAGCTACGCGGACCAGCAAGGCAGGCTGCTCGCGCCCAATGGCCTGACGTTCGACCCGTCGCACACCGTCGTCACCGGTGCGAACTACGTGCTTCCGCCGGCAGGCACCGGCTGTAACTCGACGACCAACCCCGTCACCGGCGCGCAACGGCAAACGGTGGATGTCTGCTCCACGGAGATACCGTGGCTCAACGGCAACTACTCCGTCGAAAGGGCCACCTCGCAAACCGTCAACCTCGAAGGCGAATGGGACGGCGGCGGCAACCTCAGCGGAACGTTCAACGTCGGCCGCACGTGGGCCACGGGCGGCCCGTCGATCGAGCTGGGCATGGCCGCCAAGCCGCGCAATTTCGTCAACGGCCAGTGGGTGGACGGCAGCAACGGCGCCGCGTGGACCTTGAATGGCAAGCCGACCATCTCGGCTACGCCGAACGTGCTGCAAAACATGCTCGCCGGTGCGGGCCAGGTGGATCTTGGCTCGACCGGTTCGAACATGGTCAATACCAGCACCTCGCAGAATTTCGCGCAGGCGGACTTCACCTGGGCGTTCGACGACAGCTGGATGCAATCGCTGCAATTCGGCATCAAGTATCGCGACAACCGCGCCGAACAGCAGAGCAACGAATTGCGCTGGTACTGCAAGGGCACCGAGCTGCAATTCCAGACCTGCGACCCGAATGCCGGCCAGCTGCCGGCAGGCTTTCTGCTGCCCTATATGCTCAACGGCCACACGGGGGCCTACAACGACAGCGTCTTCCCGGCGATCAATTTCCCCGCCTACTACAACTACCTCAACGCGACCTACGACCGGGTGGTCTACAACAAGCCGCAAGACACCTCGACGATCCGCGAGAAGATCTCGGCCGCCTATGTGCAGGCGAACTTCGATACGGGCACGCTGCGCGGGAACGTGGGCTTGCGTTTTGTAAGCACGGGCCAGGACCTCACCGTCGCCGACGACATCACCACCAACAACGCGGTGTACTACCACGATGCGAACGGCAACATCCTGATCTGCCCCACCACCGGCAAGAACATCGCCGGCGGCCCGTGCGCGCCAGGCGACTTCCAGTATCTGCCGCGCGAACAATCGGTGATCGAGACGTTCTCCAACGCCACCAGCCGGAAGCACTACAACAAGCTTCTGCCCAGCTTCAACATCGCCTGGACGCTGCCGAACAACTTCGTGATCCGCGCGGCCGGGTCGCAGGCGATGGCTCGTGCCAACTACACGGACCTGGCCGAGCTGGGCAGCCTCACCAACAACACGCAGGCGTACTACAACGACCGCAAGCAGTTCGGCGCGCCCTTGCCGGGCTGGTACGGCAGCGGCGCCAATCCCGACCTGAAACCGTTCACGGCGACCCAGTTCGACGTGGCGGGCGAATGGTATTACGCGCCCGAATCGGTCGTGGGCGTGGATCTGTTCGAGAAGAAGGTCAAGAACTTCGTCGTGCCGGTCACCGTCGACAACATCAACGTCAACGTCGGCGGCACCCAAGAAAACTTCATGCAGTACAGCACCAATGCCAATGGCCGCTCGGGTACCTCCAAGGGCGTGGAGATCTACACGCAGCACACGTTCAAGTCGGGCTTTGGCTACATCGCCAATTACACGCTCAACAAGACCAACGAAACACCTGTTTCGCTCGGCGACACCCAGGTAGGCAAGTCGGAGCTGATCGGCAGCGCCAAGTTCGCGGCGAACGTGTCGTTGTTCTATGAAAAGAACGGGCTGCTGTTGCGCGTCACCAACAATTGGACGGGCCGGACCATGCAGGGCTTGTCGTCGGGCCTGCCGATCTATACGGCACCCTATCGCCAGCTCGATCTGAATGGTGATTACGAGTTCACCAAGCATCTTATGGTGACCGCATCGATCATCAACCTCAATCACGCCACGGCGCGCGAATACCTGGGTGGCGATACCACGGCGAGGCTGTACCAGTTGGAATATGCGGGACGGCAGTATTACTTGGGTGTCACGTATAAGTTCGGCGATGGAGGTTGAGACCTGTCCCCTCCCCTGCTGTCGCAGGGGAGGGAGTTGTTCCCCGCAGCGTAGAAACATCTTCATCTCCACACCGGAGGAAACCATGCGCCCATCTTTCGCGCACTTTCGTCGTCGCGCCTTATCGATATCCGCTCTTCCTATCGCGTTGACGATCCTCACACTCGGCGGCATCAGCACAATCAATGCGCAAAACAGCAACACCCCCTCACCCATCGACGAAGCCAACCCACTCGTAGGCACCGCACCGCTCGACCAGCAAACACTGATCGGCAACGCACCACCGCCAGGCGAACCGCTGTACTCAGGCATGACCTCGCCCGGCGCGAGCCTGCCGCAAAGCTCGACCGAAGCATCACCCGTCAACGTCAACGTCGATCTCAGCTATCCCACCGGCGTCGCCGCACCCTATGCCTATGCACGCCCCACGATGATCGGCTTCACCGGCGGCGGCTCAACCTACGGCGGCCGCGCCGAGCCGATGATCATGCCGGTAGTCGGCGACTGGACAGTGCCGCCGGACTACTCGCCGTCGTATTACGACAAGGCAAGCGAAAAGGCATCGCCAGGCTATTACGCCGTCGATCTGGCCACGTTCCACACCAAGGTCGAATTGACGACGACGCAGCAGACCAGCCTGATGCGTTTCACCTTTCCTGCGAGCCACCGCTCAAATGTCATCATCAATCTGCGTCGCGATGGCGGCGACGTGGAGGTCGTCGGCGACCGTACCATTCGTGGTCTTTCCGCAAATGGGCGCTCGAAATACGGCACGGATGGCGATTGGTTCGTGGCCGAGTTCTCGCGGCCGTTCACTCGCTTCGGCACCTTCCGCGCCAACCACGACCACCCTGGCTTCGGCATCGGCGACAAGGACGTGCAAGCCAATCGCCGCACCGTGTCCGGCAGCTATGCAGGCGCCTACGTCACCTTCGACACGCAAGACGGCGAACAGGTGCTGATGAAAATCGCCCATGGCCATAGTGCCGACGAAGCCGAACAGCGATTGCGTGCGGAGAACCCGGGCTGGGATTTCGCGCGCGTGCACAACCGGGCACGCGCCGATTGGGCAAGACTGCTTGATCGCATCGAAGTCACCGGCGGCACGCCGAAGCAGCGCATGCTGTTCTACTCCACCCTGTACCACTCCTTCGCCAGCCCACGGCTGGTGGCGCACAAGGGCGAGCGCTTTACCGACGCCCATGGCAACGTGCAAGTCGCGGGCTACGACCGCTATGGGTCGGTGCCTTTCTGGGATACCGGCCGCAACCAGATCACCCTGTTGATGCTGCTGGAACCAAAAGTGGTGCAGGACATCATGCGTTCCGAGCTGGACCGGGCACGCGAACGCGGCTACATGGACACCTCCTTCCACGGCGACCACGCGGTATTCCTCTACGACGGCGCATGGCAGCGCGGCATCCCATTCGACTATGCGGACGTCTATCCGTATTTACGTAAAAACGCCACCGATCCAAACGGACCTCGCGGCTACCTGGCCGAATACATGAAGAACGGCTGGATCTCCGACATCATCCCACCCGGCAATCCCAGCCCGCCCTACGCGAGCGGCAAGGCGGGCGTGGCCACCACGCTCGAATACGCCTGGGACGATCACGCCCTGGCCGATATCGCCCGCCGGCTCGGCAAGGTGGACGACGCACAAATGTTCCTGCACCGTGCCGCAAATTATCGCAACGTGTTCGATCCCACGGTGGGTTTCTTTCGCGGCCGCACGGAAGATGGCAAATGGATTTCGCCGTTCGACCCAGGCGAGCCATACTACAACTTCATGATGAAGGAAGCTTCCGGCTGGTCCACGCTATGGCTGGTGCCGCACGACGTGCAGGGTTTGATCGATCTGCTCGGCGGACGCGACGCATTCAATGCCAAGCTCGATGCGTTCTTTTCCACGCCCTACACCGCCAAAGGCATCTGCCGCGATTGCACGGGCCTGATCGGCGAATACGTGCAAGGAAACCAGCCGGACCAGCAGGCCGCCTATCTCTACGCATGGAGCGGCCAGCCCTGGAAAACACAGGCGCTCGTGCGCCGCATCCTCGCTGAAATGTATGGCAGCGACGCCAGCGGCTACGGCTATCCCGGCATGGACGACCAGGGCTCGACCTCGTCGTGGTACGTGCTGAGCGCCATGGGGTTCTATCCCGTCGACCCTTCCACGCCTGACTACATCCTCGGCAGCCCGATCTTCGACCGCGTCCGCATCCATATGGGCAATGGCAAGGTCTTCCAGATCGTTGCGCAGAACAACTCGGCCGAGAACATGTACATCCAATCCGCCACGCTCAACGGCAAGCCGTGGACCAAACCGTGGTTCAGCCATGCGGACATCGCCAACGGCGGCGCGCTGGTGTTTACGATGGGACCGCAACCCAGCAAGGCCTGGGGTGCCGATCCGCATGACGCGCCGCCGTCGATGTCCACCGTTCGGCCTTGAACCAAATCCCTCTCCTGCCGGGAGAGGGCTGGGTCGAGGGTGCGGCCAGCGCGCCGTGACAAGCGCCGGCGCCGAGCATCGGCAATCCCGCATCGAAGACCGGCGTAAAGGATTTTGTGCTCGCCGAACGGCAACTGTTGCGGCGGCTGGAAGTTGCTAAGCGCCGGCCTCCACGCGCGTCCCGGCTGCCGACTGCGTCAACAGCGCCGCCTTGGCCGCTTTAGCCGTGTGATGATCGCCGTCATGGCTCCAGCCCGGCGGCATCACCAGGTACAACAGCTTGTTGCGCAATCCTGGCGCCTGCCATACGTCCCGCCCCAACAACCAGAATTCACCCAGGTAGGCATCAAGCACGCTGTAGCGTCTTACGGGCCGCGTGATGCCGTATTCAATGCGGGTGTCCGCATGCACTTCCATGTAAGTGCCGAAGATGCGGTCCCAAATCGGCAGCAGATTGCAGAAATTGGTATCCATGTAGAGCACGTTGCGTGCGTGATGGACACGATGATGCGATGGCGTCAGCACGACGCGATAGAACATGCCCAGCTTTCCTTCGCGCAGAACGTTCTCGCCGAGATGGATGAAACTGCCCCAGAAACTGTCGATGATCATGATCAGGACCAGCAGTGGCGGACTCACGCCCAGCAGCATGCAAATGCTCGTACGCACAAAGTCGGCATAGGTCCCTTCGAGAAAAATATGAGCAAAGTTCACCGATAGATTCATCGCCACCGGTGCATGGTGGGTGGAATGCAAGCACCACAGCAGGCGCACCTTATGCGCCAGGAAGTGATACACGAAGTGGGCCAGTTCCCATGCCACATAGCCATACAGCAATCCGTACCAGGTAAGCCCCGCCTGGAATGGCGCAAAGCGATGGAACACGCCGATACAAAGGCCAACCATGGCGATGGTCAGGAAGTTACCGATGAAGCGGTTCAACACCATCACCAAAAGCGGAACCTGGTAGTCCTCGCGCCTGGCCTGACGCAGCACGATGCCGCGCATGAGTTCGAATACCAGCAACAGCGGGATGATCGGCGCAATGGCCTTGCCGAAGCCGTCTATGGTGAACAGGTTTTGGTAGTTGCCGGACGCGAACATGTCCAGCAGAGGTCCCAGGCCAAGGAAATCATTCAGTTGATCGCGGATCCAGCCCAAGATATCCATGGCGGCCCTCCCCGGCAGCGCAATTCATGCCAATTTGTCACGATCTAAATGGCAGCGCAAGTAAAGCGCGCCAAGTGCGCTCGCTGTCGGCCGGAGCGCGCGGGAGCGAACCCCGACATCCTGTTATTACACGCCATGTGGGAGTTCGGCTGCGCCTCAGCCGCCCTGCTGTTCGTTGGCAGCGGCGTGATATTTCCTGCGGATGGCCGACAGGTCGACACGCGGCGACGGAGTCTTCAAATCCATCTCGCTCATGGTGTCGGCAATGATTTGCGAGATCGCCAGATCGCGGAACCACTTGTGATTGGCCGGAATGACGAACCATGGCGCCCGCTTGGTGCTCGTTCGTTCGATCGCTTCCTTATAGGCGTCCATGTATTTCGGCCACAGCAAGCGCTCGGCATAGTCGCTCTCGCTGATCTTCCATTGCCGCGCCGGATCGTCGAGGCGCCGCTTGAAGCGCTCGAGCTGTTCCTCGGGGCTGATATGCAAATAGAACTTCAAAATGCGCGTGCCGTGGGCGGTGAGCATGTTCTCGAAATCGTTGATGAGCTCGTAGCGTTTCGACCATACCTTGCGCGGCACTGACTTGTGTACGCGCACCACCAGCACGTCTTCATAGTGCGAGCGATTGTAGATAACCACCTGGCCGTTCCCTGGCGCATGCTGGTGAACGCGCCAGAGGAAATCATGGGCGCCCTCTTCGGCGCTCGGCTGCTTGAAGCCGTATACCCAGGTTCCTTGTGGATCCATGCCGCTGAACAAATGCCGGATGACGCCATCTTTGCCCGAAGCATCGAGCCCCTGCAGCACGATAAGCAACGACTGCTTCGCATCGGCGTAGAGCAGCTCTTGCAGCCGCTTCATCTGCGCCAGCGATTCTGCAATCGCCGGCGCCGCCGTTTCGTGGGATTTGTGCTTGCCGTGATAGGAAGGATCGATGCGATCGAGGTGCAGTTTCGCGCCCGGACGCAGGATGAATTCCTCGCCGTAGCTCTTGCCCATGCTCATTCCCCTGCTCGCGCCAGGCTCCTACCCCGTACTCCGGCATGTCCATGATTGGCACGCCAGGTTGAGGTTCGGCCACGCCTTACCCCAACCTGCATGCACTGATGGTGTTACGACTGCGACTGCGGCGGGGATTGCGGTGCAGCTTGCGTCGGCGGACCGGCGAAATCCACCACCAGCGTCACGCGGCGGTTGGCTTCGGCGCCATCGCCCGATTTGCCTTTCAGCACCTGGCGGTCGGCTTCTTTGCCGTAACTGACGGTGCGGATCTGGTCGGCCGACATGCCGCCGGTGCTTACCAAATAGTCGCGCACCGCGTCCGCGCGCTTCAGGCCCAGCCGCTTGTTGTAGGCCCGGCCACCGGCAGGATCGGCAAAACCTTCCACGGTGATCACGGCCTGCGGATAGTTCTTGGACATGATCTTGGCGAAATCGTCGAGCATCGGTTTGTCTTCATCGCGCAACGATGAACTATTGAAGGCGAAGTGCGAAACGGCATCGACGCGGATGCGCCCGTTCAGTTCCGCGATCTTCGCGTCGTACTGCGCGAAACGCTGTTGCATCTGTTGCGTCAGGCTGTCGATTTCCTGCTGCTGTTTCTGTTGATTGGAACGCAGGTCGTTGATGGCTGCATCGAAATCGGCCTTCTTGACGTAGCCCTGGCATCCACCCAGCCCAATAGCCAGCACGCTCAGGCCTGCACAAGCAAAACGTTGATAGGAACGCATGGAAGATTCCTCCTCGAGGAAAGGGGCAAAAAGGGTTACGCGGCAGATCGCTTTTCAGGGATCTGCCGCCCTCGTACTGCACGCAAACTCACGCCCGCCTTCCAGTACCGGCGCAATACTTCGAGATTCGATGGCCGCACGCGATGGCGGCGTCGGTCTTGCCGTCTTGTGCCGCCCGCGAGTGGAAAACCGGCCTGGCACAGAACAATGCTTGCTTTGGTTCGCTGATCGATGCGAAGGGAAGCAGAACGACATGGAAATCAACACATCACCCGACCGCCGTGGCGTGAATCGTTTCGTCACGACTTTGCAGTGTCATATGTTGCGATGGCGTGAACTTGACCAGGCTTGATAAGGCGCCATTAATCCTGCCGCTGACCGGAACTCAAAATGCCATGCCGGCTATGGCACCAGGATTTCCGATACATGCGCCGAGTCACCATGCACTGTTTGGTGTTGCAGGCGCTGGGGCGTGGCATCCGGCAATCGCCGAACCAGCACCGGTGCCGAAGCTCGGGTTATGTCGCAGAGTTGAAAGCACTGCAGCGGCCGCTCGCGCAACGCAATGGGCGAGGTGGAATGCGCAGCCAAGGCGCGTTGCCCATTCGCCAGGCGTTCCTGAGTGGGAATGGTAAAACCCACCTTGCCGCGCTGATCGACGATCGACAAGATGCGGCCGCCCCAATCACCGGTCAGCAAGTATTTCCAGATGGTACTGCGAGCATGCATGCGCAGGCGATACGTCTTGCCGAGGCTGGATAACCAGCGAGGAAAATCATTGCTGCCGGTGGCATCCACCTGCACCGCGACCGTCGCCCAGGGCGCCGTCGCAGCAGCCGGTGCAGGCAGCAGCGTTGCGGGCAATGCACCGTCCTCATCCCGATGCGGCAGCGTGCCGACCAGCCCCGTGTAGTAAACACACGCCGCGTCCATCGAATGCACATCGAAGCGGAGCACGCGCGGCTCGCCGCCATCCATGCGCTCGCTCCACAGTTCCAGCAGCTGTGATTCGGGCGCCATGATCGCCAGACTGTACCCATTCGCGTGCTGCAGGATCCGGAAACGACGCAGAAACGCCAAGGTGTCCTTATGCGGCAGAAACAGCAGATGGCGCGCGTGGCCGTCGGCGAAGTAATCATGGCGAACATCAATGGCAGCAAGAAGGCAATGCAATGGCATGGTCCAACGTCCTGCTAGGCGGGCACGCGAAAATGACCATGGCGATACTTATTCCGTGTTGACTTGATCCCCAAAACGCCCCTCCTCGCACTCAGATCCTGGCAATGCAAGAAAGATAACGTTGCCCGTCCGCACGTCCCTATCAGCAAAATGCTGATATTGATGTCCGGTTTGCCGAGCCAGGCATGGCTACATAGATTGGGGCAAAGAAGGGCTCAATCGAGCGACGCCATGCCTTCTTTCACGGCGTAACGAGTCAATTCGGCCACGTTGCGGATCTTGAGCTTGCGGAACACATGCGACCGGTGCGTGGCTACCGTCTTGGCGCTGATATGAAGTCGATCGGCTACTTGCTGCGTCGAGCAGCCTTCCGCAAAAAGCCGCGTGACTTCGCGCTCGCGCCATGTCAAGGGCGGCGGTGTCCATGCCGCGCGGCCTCCGCTTTCGCCGCGATATGCGTTCATGATGGGCGCTACCAGTTCTGTGCTTAGGAAAACCTGCCCGTTGCAAGTGTGGCGAATGGCGCGCGCCAGTTCGTCGTAGCAGTTGTCCTTGAGCACATAGCCGGATGCTCCGGCTTCCATCGCCATCAACACTTGCTTGGGCTGGGCGCTGGCGGAAAGGCATAGCACTTTGCACGGTAGCCGTTCACTGCGAATCCGCCGCGTCATCTCGATGCCGTTCATCACCGGCATGGCGACGTCGGCAACCACCACGTCGGGATTCAAGGTTCTGGCCAGGCGCAGGAGATCCACGCCATGGCTCGCCTGCCCCAGCACGTCGATGTCCGGCTCGCGCTGCAGCAGTGCGACCAGGCCGTCACGCAACATGGCGTGGTCGTCGCCAAGCACGACGCGCATTTTCATCGCGAGGCAATCCCGCCAGGCAGCCGTACCGTGCGCTTGCCCGGCCAGCTCCGTTCGCCAAAATCCCCGGGCCAGCGAATGCAGACATGCACGCCTGCACCGGGGCTGCTCTGCAAGTGGAAGGTGGCTTCGACACCGGCGAGGCGTTCAGGCATCGAGCCGAGCCCATGGCCGCTGCTGGGGCGCTGATAGATGGTGACCGGATCAAACCCTGGGCCGTTGTCGCTCACGGTCAATTCGAAGCCGTTCGGTAGTGCGGACAAGGCGATTTCTGCGTTCGCGCCGGGCGCGTGCTTGCACGTGTTGAGCAACAGTTCCTGCACGGCTTGCAGCACGGTAAAGGCGACTGGCGGCGGCGGATCGGCAACCGGATCGTCACAATCGATGTCAAGCGCCAGGCCCGTAAAAGAAGAAAGCCGACAGGCCAGGTTGATCAGCGACGCATCGAACGATGCCGGCGTCTCCGCCGCCAAGGCACTGCCCCACTCGTCCAGCAATTGCCGCGTCGTACGCAAGGCCTCGCTGACCTGCGTACGAATACCATCGAGCGTGTCTGCATCGACAGCGGCCTGGGCGTGCCTGGCGTGATCCAGCCCCAACAATGCCAGTGCCATCAGTTGTGCCGGGCCATCGTGCAAGCGTTGCATCAAGCGCGTGGCAATGTGTGTGTTCATGCCAGGCGAAGGCGCACGGCGCAAGGGAACCGCCCCTTCGCCTTCGGCCATCTTTTGAATCACCGACATACAGCTCCCCCTGCGTCACTTACCGTCCCTACCGCACGCCGAGGTCGAACCGACTGCTTCGATTCAAGCTCGTGCCAAGCAACATCGTAGTGGCCCACCCTGTACCGTCTTCAAGTGAGCCTGAGGGAAAGTGCAGCGATGCGCAGGTTGCCATGCCTGCATCGTCACCATGACGCCATCCATCGTGTGCATGCCGCCATTCGGAGCAAGCAAGCCGGCGACAACGCAAAATGCCGATCGGCATTCATCATCCTGGCATTGCACAGCGGAAAACTTGCCCCGTCCCCCGGAGACACTGGCAGGCATGTTCGCATTGATGGTCACCGTGCGGCAACCGCCATGCTTTTCACAAAAACCTCACGCGCCATGATGAGGCCTATCGGTCTGACCTGTGCTTCGCGTAGCGTCTACGGCGCAGAAATCCAGCCGAGCCCAAGACTCTTCTGCAGCGATACGAAATCCTTGAGCAGTTCCGCCCTGCCCTGCACGAGGTTTTGCTGTGCGCTGAACTGCACGCGTTGCGTATCCAGCAGATCGATCAACGATGACGCACCCGCGCCATAGCGCTGGCGCATCAAGCCGGCAGAACGATCGGCCGAGGCTTCGATCTGTTGCAAGCGTGAAACGCTTTCGCGTTGATGGCCATAGCGCGAGAGTGCGTTGTTGGCATCCTGCAAGGCGGCCAGCACGGTTTGCGTATAACGCGCGACAGCCTCATCCCGGCCTGCCTCCGCCTGGCGAATACTGCCGCGCGTGCGGTCGAAATCCAGCACATCCCATTGCAGGTAAGGCGCGCCCAGCCAGGTGAAGGCGCTCTTGCGCAGCAAATGCCCGGGATCGCCGGCGTTGGAACCGATAAAACCCATCATCGATACTTTCGGAAACAGATCCGCTTCGTGCTGGCCGATTTGCGCATTGCTTGCCGCGAGGCGGCGTTCGGCGGCCCGGATATCCGGGCGCTGCTTCAACACGGTAGCCGGGTCCTCGATCGGCACCGAAGCCGGCATGGCGGGTAACGCTGCGGGTGCAGCAAGTTCGCGATCCAGTGCACCGGGCGCCTGGCCGGTCAGTACCGCAAGTTGATCGAGCGATTCGGTGATCTGCTCGTCCAGCGGAACCAGCGTGGCCTTGGTGTTTTCCACTTGCGCGGTCTGCCGTTCTACATCGGCATCCGTGACCACGCCGCGCTCGCGCTGCTGGCGAATCAGGTCCAGCGTTTTCTGTTCCAATTGCGCGGATTGATCGGCCAGCAACAGCCGCTGTTGCTGGCTGCGCAAATCGATATATGCCTGCGCCACTTCCGCCGCCAGCGATACTTGCGTATCGGCCAGGTCCGCGTGGACGGCCTCGGCTTGCGCGGACGCCGCTTCGATCGCGCGACGCGTGCCGCCGAACAGGTCGAGCTCCCATGAGGCGTCGAACCCTGCGCTGTAGAACTGCAGCGGACCACGCCCATGCGAACTGTTTGTGGTTTGTCCGCTCGATGACGTATTGCTGGACGATTGCTGGGAGGACTGCAAGCTGGAGAGATCCGGCTGGCGCATGCGCAGCGCCACCGCATCGGCCGAAACCTTCGGCATGTCCGCCGCGCGTTGCTGCTGCAGTTGGGCGCGCGATTGGCGCAGGCGCGCCTGCGCGGCATGCAGGTCGGGATTATTTCTCAGTGCCTGGTCGATCAGCGCATTCAAGGTCGGATCATTCAGCGATTCCCACCAGCGGCTGGGCGCATGTCCCACCGTGGTGATGCCAGTCGCCGGTGCGCGCACGAAGGCACTGGCATGCGCCGCACTAGGGGCAACCTCGGGCGCGCCGTGATAATCCGGCCCGACCGTGCAGCCGGACAATGCGGCCATGGCGGTGAGCAGTGCGAAACCGGACATGCGTGCATAGCGCAGGCAAGACATCGACATGACAAAAACCCTTAATGAGCTTCGCTGACCGGCGCGTGATGGCGCGGGGTTCTAAGCAACAACGCCAGTGGAATACAGCAGAGCAAGGCGATTCCCAGCACGTAAAACACTTCGGAAAAAGTCATCACCAGCGCCTGCTGCTGGATCTGCGCAGCCAGCTGGCCGAGCGCGCGCATCTTCGAATACGCCATGTCGCCGGTGCGCGCGAACCAGTTCGCCGCGCTTGCCGCGATGCGTTCCTGGCCGAGCACCGAATTGGCCGACAGCGATTCGCGGATCGACGCAACGTGGAACGTATTGCGCCGGTCGATCACGGTACCGATGATCGCCAGGCCAATGGAGCCACCAAGGTTGCGCGCCATGTTGTAGATACCGGCGGCGTCGCCGGATTCCTCGCGCGACACCGCCGCCATCGACGCCTGGTTCAACGGCATCAACGCCAGCATCTGTCCGGCGCCGCGTACCAGCTGCGACCAGACGAAATCGTGGCCGACGCTTTGCGCGGTCAGGTGAATGTCCAGCATGCAGCTGACGAAGAAACAGAACAGGCCGCTGATGACCAGCACGCGGTAGTCCATCTTGCCGAGCAGGCGCGGCAGGATCGGCATCATCATGAATGCCGGCACGCCGGATATCAGCATCACCCAGCCGGATTGCTCGGCGTTGTAGCCCGATACAAGCCCAAGAAACTGCGGGATCAGATAGATCACGCCATACAGCGCCGCACCGACCACCATCACGATAAAGATCACGCTGGCATAGCGCGGATTGCTGAGCAGGCTCAAGCGCATCACCGGCCGCTTGGCGGTGAACTGCGAAATGGCGATCAGCACCATGCCGATCAGCGACACCACACTGAGCCAGATAATGGTGCTGGATTGAAACCACTGCTCGCGCTGGCCCTCTTCCAGCACCACGGTCAGCGAACTCAAGCCGGCCGACAAGCCCACGATGCCCAGCCAATCAGCCTGCCTTAGCGCTTCCAGATGCAAGGGCGCCGACGGCAAACCGGCAATCAATAACGTGATCAGGCCAAGGCATACCGGCAGATTGATGAAGAAGCACCAGCTCCAGCTGATGTTCTCCGTCAACCAGCCGCCGAGCACGGGACCGAGCAGCGGGCCAAGCAGCACGATCAAGCCGAACGCCGTCATGCCGATCGGCAACTGCGACATCGGCAGGCGCGTGCGGATGATCGTCTGCGCGGTGGGGATCATCGCGCCGCCGGTAAAACCCTGGCCGATGCGGCCGATGATCATGATGAGCAGCGTATGCGACATGCCGCACATCATCGAAAACAGGATGAACAGCACCGCGCAGCCAAGCAGGAAATTGCGCAGGCCGAACACGCGCGTGAGCCACGCCGCCAATGGAATGATCACGATTTCCGACATCAGGTAACCGGTGGAAATCCAGGTGCCTTCGGTGCCGGTGGCACCGATTTCACCCTGGATTTGCGGCAGGGCGGAGTTGGTGATCGAGATATCCAGCGTCGCCATCAACGCGCCGAGCGAGCCGGCCGCGACTGCGATCCAATCCGAAACGCTGGCGCGCTCGGGATGATGCGCCGGCGTGGCGGCTGCCTCAGCCATGCTGGTTATCCGCCACGTGTTGTTGCGCGTGGCCGTCCGATCGCGTGTCCACGTCCACGGTTACCGACAGGCCCGGCACGAGCCGCTTGCGCGTTTGTTCGTCGGTGTCGATGCGAATGCGCACCGGCACGCGCTGCACGATCTTGGTGAAGTTGCCGGTGGCGTTTTCCGGCGGCAGCAGCGCGAACTGCGAACCGGTACCCGGCGCGAAGCTGTCGACCACGCCATGCAGGTCGGCATCGGGCAACGCATCCACGTGCACGGTGGCCGACTGGCCGGCACGCATGCGGCCGATCTGCGTTTCCTTGAAGTTGGCGGTGAGGTAGATGCTCTGCACTGGCACCACCGTCATCAGGCGCGTGCCGGGCTGGGCGTATTGGCCCACGCGCACGGTGCGGTCGCCGACACGGCCGCTGAGCGAGGCGCGAACCAGCGTGTCCTGCAGATCCAGCTGCGCCTGCTTGGTAGATGCTTGTGCCGCCTCCAGCTGCGCCTGCGCTTGCGCAATCTGCGCATGGAGATCGACCATGCGCGCCTGCGCCTGGTCGAGCGCGGCCTGATCGGCGGCCACGCTGGCCTTCGCCTGGTCGCGGTTGCTGATCAGCACCGACAATTGGTCGCCGCTCTCCGCACCGCTTTTCGCCAGCGGCCCGTAGCGGCGCACTTCATCCTCCGCATGCCTGGCGCTGACTTGCGCCACCTGCAACTGCGCCCTCGCCTGTTCGATGGCCGCCTGCTGTTGCTTGATGCCTGCCTGCGCGCGCTCGACGTCCGCCCGCCGTGCGTCCACCGTCGCCGTGGATTGATCCAAGGCCGCCTGATATTGGCGAGCATCCAGGCGCACCAGCGGATCGCCCGCCTTCACGCTGGCGTTATCGCCCACATACACATCGGTGACGTAGCCGCTGACCTTGGGCGCCACCGTGACGCTATCGGCCTGCAGGTAGGCATCGTCGGTGCTTTGGATAAAGCGCCCCACCAGCCACCAATAACCGAGTGCGACCAGCCCTACGATGCCCAGCAGGATGGCGACCGGCAGCAAAAAACGCGGCACTTTCCGGCGCGGCACAGCGCCATTCGGCGCATCACCCGATGCGCTGGTGTTGGAAGGAGGCATGCCCATCGACCTTGAAATTATTCCAGCTGGAAAATTTATTCCAACCGGTATAATTTTGTCAAATGCTATCTTGATGGCAGAGAGGAAAAATCGGATGACTCAAGCCATGACTCAAGCCAAGCGCCTTCGGCGCTCCACCGCCAGCGGCTACGCGCGCGGCGACGAAACGCGCCAGCGCATCATCGATGCAGCCATCCAGCTGTTCGGCGAACACGGCTTCAAGGACGCCTCCACGCGCGACATCGCGGCAGCCGCGGGCGTCAATGCGCCGGCGTTGCAGTATTACTTCGAGAACAAGGAAGGTCTATATAAGGCTTGCGCCGAATACATCACCGAAGATCTGCAAGCACGCTATGCGCCATCCGTAAAGCACGCCAGGGACGCACTGAAAAACAATGCCGACGTCGAAACGCTGGTCGAAGCCTATCTGCGCATGCAGGTGACCACGCTGGACAGCGTGCTGGTGCAGCCACACCTTTTCAAGGGGCGCCTGGTCGGGCGGGAGCTGGCCGGCGAATCGCCCCAGATTGCCTCGGAAATGCTGCGCAAGAAAATGAAAGAGCCGATCAACAAGCTATTGTTGTCGCTGCTCGCACGCATCATGCATACCCGGCCCAACGATGCCATCACGCGTATCCGCATGCTGACCCTGAAAGGTCTGGTGCTCGCCTTCTACTACCCACCCGGCGCTTGCCTGGAACTGCTGGAGTGGAAGGAAATCGATGCTGACAAGAGCGCGATGATCAAGGCCGCGGTGCAGGAGCAGACGCGTACGCTGTTGATGAGTTGGCATGAGGCCGGCATGCGTAAAGATGCGGCGTGAAGCCTACATGCTTGCAGGCCGAATCTAAATTAGCACCACAACTCCTGACCGACCAGCCGCGGCTTTGCGCATTCTCCAGCAGGCAAAGGTAGCTTCATGCCAGGATGCCAGAAGCTGAGTTTCTGCAGTATCTCCGGCATTTCCGAATCAATGACGGCAAGCGGGTTGCCGTCGCCGTATCGAGTCGCACTGCGATAACGCAAAATTTGTTTGTATCCACCAGTCGACCCAAGCCTCTCGACAATGATCCAGAAGCCGAAGGGCGCATCGCTGGTCGGATCAGCAGAAATGATGGCCCCCGCCAGCGGGCCATCCGCGATATAACGGATTTCCTGACTGTTATTCCTGCCTGTCTGTTTTTTATAGACGAGTGTGAAGCCATCTTGCTCACGGTCATAGGCAAGCGCCACGGTTGCCAGACGCTGATTGCTGTTGCCAGAGTGCTGACTGGCGACCTGCATGAGGAGAAGTGGCCGGTCAGGACGGGGATGCACGATTCGGACGTCGGTCAAATAATGCGGATCGGAGTAATCGTCGGCTCCCGAGGATAGGCGCAAGACATTATCCAGATCTGAAGAACACGATGCTCCCTTGTCGCGGGTCACGCAGAGCCGAATTTTTCCCGGGATCGAATCCATCGTCACTGGATCGGTGACATTGGGACCTTGCGATGCCATGAAACGCCAGTCTGATTTGGTGCTGAGAGACTGCGACAAGTCGATCGACGAGATGAGCGTATCCCTTGAAGGGCGCGATTTTACGTCCTGTGCCTGCGCTCCGCTAACGGCAACTGTCAGCAGGGATATCAAAAGAAACGACAGCAGGCCAATTGTCATTGCGGACTCCAGTTTCTTCAGTTCGTAACGGTTGAATAACGTTCACTTCGGCGTCAGAAGCGGACAACGCGAAAATGGTTATCAGCGAAGGTTGTTGGACACAGCAAATGCAGCCCACAAAGTTACAAGCACAGCCATCCCTGCCGGTTGAATACGTTCTGGGGGTTGCGTGCAGTCCTTGCGGGCAGGATACCGACCTGACGTGACTGTGAGCATCACGACGCGTCCCAAATGGAAAAGCAAGAAATTTCTCACGAGCCAAGCTCACCGGATACATATGCGGCCAGCTCTCTGGTGTTTCTGACAAACTCCGCTTCCAAATCAATGCCACACTTATTTGCAAGAACAATGATCGACCATAAACAGTCTGACAATTCATGACCAAGTTTTGCTTTGCAATCATCAATGTCTCGGATGCCAGCGTTTGCTTGGATCAGCTTTGCCAGATCGCCCACGTCGCCCACAAATCCCAGCGCAAGTTCCGTCGTGGTCCAGATACGCCCCCACCTCTTGATTTCAAACTGTTCGTAGAGTTCGTTTAACTGGAGCGCTGACTTTTCTAGGTCACGGAATTTCATGTTGATTGCACCTTGGACAGGGAATACCGGGACGAGGATGACGCCCTTCGCCATGGCTTGGCTTTTTGTGTGTGGAGGATCAAGGTTTTCAGAAGGGTGCGGATAGCCATTGTGTCTGCTTCAAGTGGCGGACTTCTTAGGCGTTGGAACCAACTGCCAGGACCCCAATGAATTCCGCAGCAGCTCTCGGTACTGTGCCCGGCGCTCCTCGTCCCCAGTTACCGAAGGGATGCAAAGTTAGCGCCGCTCATTTTGGCAGCAGCATAAATTTCCCACAAGAAGGCGGAATGCCTTGGGTTGGCTCCATCGGAATCTCGGCAGCCCTCCTGAGGCAGTCGAGTGCCTCGAGTACACGTTGACGACGTTGAAAAAGCTTGTATTGCTCTTGATGCACCTTGTTCCAACGCTGCTCAGCGGCCGCATGAAGCGCTGGCAATCCATCGCAGCTTGGCGATACGTCCCGCCCCAGATTGGTAGAGGTCCCATCCGTACAAAAGGACTTCTGCAACATCAAGTCAAGGAAGAACCAAGAACCACGCTGAAAGTCCTCCTGTTTCTCTTGCGCTCTGCTGATGTATTCCGCCTGCGACTCGTAAGCTTCGATCTGGATCGCAATAACGGCCGCTGCCGCCCTGTCAGGAGAAATACTGGAAGTAACCCTCCTTTGCTCGGCGTATAAGGCGCGTGCCTTGTTCTCGATCATCTCAAGATCATTCCCTTGCGGCGTACTCAGCCATACGTCGGTATTTTTTATGTAGTCGTTTAACCGGGCCGTCATCGAGATTGCGGAAGACGTTTCATCAGCCCGCAACCGCTTCTTGAAGGACGATATCTCACTGTATCGCGCCAAAATCTGCTGGTATGAGTTCTCCGTGCTCAAGACAAAGGTGGCATGGCTGCTCCCGGATACATCGCGCGGCCGCGTCCAGTACAAGCGGAAGCCCGTTGAGCTCATATTGCCCTCCAGACCGCTCATCCTGCTCTGCAGTGGCCCACTCTGGAGTTTCATGGTCAGCGGCGCGACGCCGGTGTTCGAATACATGAACACCAAAATTGACTTCGCGCTGCTTGCCCAGAACACCAGTCAGGCTAGATGTTTCACGGACGAGCTCACCCGAATTGTCCAATCGGGCAACCTCGATGGTGCCTTTGAATTCATCTCCCCTCACCTCGCTAATGCGCACAGCAAAAGCGCTGGGATCTTCCCCCCAATCATCGGCAATATAAATCCCTGGAATCAAAGACATTGCAGGCTCGGAAATAGCCTTCTTGTTAGTGGTGTCAGTTACGGGCGCGCCTCCCGCGTCAGCGTGAGCGCCGAAGAGGAGCAGCGTCGCGGCCATTGTCCAGCCAACCAGCAGTTTCATGGCATTCCTTCCGCTAGATTCAGGTGCTTTGAAGAGAGTGAAATGGCAAGGCGCGGCCCACAGCCACATCGCAACGTAAACGCACTTCTAGCGTGGCCCATCTCCCCCGGCTTAAGGCGGTGCGGATGGTTGTCGTACCCTTTTCCTGAGTAGCCGACCGCCCAGCAGGAACCCAAGCAGCAGCAAGCTCACGCCTCCGGCGACTGCCGTTAGGGGATGGACATGAAATCGCGCTGTCAACTTCTTCATGCGATGCAGCCATAGTGGTTTTGCCGCCGTTTCAAAATCCGGATCAGGGCATTGGTAACCGAATTTCTTGGCTCGAAGTACATAAGCGCCGTGCTTCACGTAAAGCTGCCACGCTTTATGAAGGCCGGCGATCGGATCATGATTGTCTATGGCCTTGGGCGGGGCCTGATTCATCCAATGCGCGGCATGGCACAGGATGGCCGCATAGGCCTGTGATCGAGGTGGCATCAGCGCTGCGGCTTTCAGCGCTTCGTCGAATGCGATATACCACCGCAGATGCTCCTGATCGGGTGTCGTATAGTTTTCTTTCAGCCGAACGAGTTCACTCGCAGATATTCCTGGATAGTTAGGCGTGGCTTTCTCGCCGTTATGAGGAGAGTCATGATCCATGACCTGATCGTGCTCAACACGCGTAAGCAGAGCCAGTTGATACCACGCCGCACCGCGAACTACCGCTGACGATCCATGCTCAACCTGGTCATAAGCAGTGGCGTAGGCTTGGATAAAGTCGCGCTGGGTTTTGAGGCTAACGTTCAAACCTGTATCAAAAGAAGAGTCGTAGTTAGAGACACGAAGATCATAGACGGCATTCGCATATGAAATGGCCTCCTTGTAATACCCCTCTCTTACTAACCGCTTGGCTAACGCAGAGTGCAATCTCCAGCTGTCGTTATCGTTCACCCGGGTTGCGTTGAGCGCAGGATCCGGCGGCAACGTTACGACGAAGTCCCGCAACTCCGCCGTGGTCAACACGCGCTCCGCCAAGTACGTCGTCAGACCATTGTCGTCCGCAACCCCGATAGCCTTCCTATCGCAAATAACCTGATCGCGCATGGCCGGAATGAATTCAGCGCGAGCACGCTCGAGCTGAGTCATTTCCAGGCACGCCGCAGATTGATTGAATGGCGACAGGCCATTTGGATCGATGTTGGTCGAAGACATCGCCACAGCTTTCTTATATGCAGCCTCGGCATCTGTCAGCTTATGGCTCAGCACCAGCAATTTGGCCTTCAGCCACCAAGCCAGCGCTGTGTTTTGTCCATCGATGAGCGTGCGCGTGAAATCGAAGTCGCCCACGCGATATGCCAAGGCAGCCAGCCGGTCTGGGTAGGCAATTTTTTCCCTTGGCCATTGCTTTGCGATTTGCACGATGCGATCCATCGCGCCATTGTCTACATTACCGTAGGGATGGCCGCCCGGCGTGTAGACGTATTCGCGCACGCGGCCATCGTCATTGAATTCCAACGCATAAGCGATCAACAGACGTTGCCCGAGGGGAATGTTTTCGACTTTGGCCATACCGTCCTGGTCCTGATACAGCGCCTGCGCGACCCATTTGAGCGACGCGATGCCCTCTTCTGATCCGCGCACCGCCTGTTCTGCGTAAAGGCCGATCGTCGAGGCGAGGTCGCCTTGTGCGCGGCGCAGGCGCGCCTGATCACCAAAGCTCGCCACGGCAAGACCGCCCGGGTCCGGCATTCCGGCACGCGCCAGCGTGCGCGTCAGCACGAAAGCCTTTTCCGCCATGGCCGCATCCCCATGCAAAGCATAGCTCCGGCCAAGCATGTAAGCGGCCGTCACAGCACGTGGCCGTTTTGCCGCGTCGGACAGATCAAGCACCGCCTGAAAGCGCGGAATGGCTTTGTCCAGCGCAGTCAGCTGCTCGGTATCCAAGGGACCGAGGGATAACGGTTTGGTCCAGGGATCCGGTCGCGTGACTGCCACGGGTCGTGCGATATGAAAGTCCACGGCAGCGGCTGTATAGAGTCGAATCGCCTCAGGCAGGTCTTTGCCGATCATGTACGCGGCGTCGCCATTTGCGGCTGCCTGCATGGCCTTGACCTCGGCAGTAAATACGTCTGGGACTGCTATCAATTTGGCCTGTTTTTCGTGTTCCTCGTCCCGCTGTTTGTTTTGCGTGGTTTCGTCGTCATAGGACGCGGCTGCGGCAAGCCGTATATCGCTCATTGCATGTCCCAGCACGTCCTCGTCCACTTCATCGACAAGTAAATGATCATGACGCGCAGGCAGCAAGTGGACCGCTTCGAAGACAAAGCCGTTGTATGGTGGATACGCAAGAAAACCCGGCGGAATGACTGGCCCATCCGTGGCACCGGCGGTTCCGGGGCAAGCGGTCGCCAATGCGACAAACGCAACCGTGCGACGCCAACGGGATCGCCCGGGCACAACGACATTTCGATTCAAACTATCCCCCTAACCCGTCTGGAGCTGTCAAAATCCTTTTGCCTTTACTTAGCACACTTTGCAAGCTGCTCGTGGACAAGGCCTCCTGATTTACACGAAAGCAAGCAACGTCGTTGACCATCCCACTATCGAAGGCGATTTTTCCAGAATAACCGCGAATGGTGCTGGCGATTTTCGGTAAAAGAAATGTCCGCGACGGGGCGAAGGCAAACCATTCACTAAAATCCGAGGGAACCCTCCTTCACCAGCAATCTACGATACAGAACCGTGGCGAGCTCAGCACACCCACCCGACTCACGCCTCCTTTAAGGCAACACTGAACAAGTATCGCCGTCGTCACCAGCCCTGTCTGTTCGCAGGCCACAGGGCCGTCGGCG